>DDCS01000160.1:0-8349 GCA_002335345.1 Flavobacteriaceae bacterium UBA2000
TAAAATAAACCATTTTAAAATCTGCTTGAGTTGAGGATTCAAGCAGAATCAACCCGTCAGCACCAATGCCAAAGTGGCGATGACATAATTTTGAAATTCGCTCAGCACTGGGATCCCTAAAGTCCCCTTTTGTATTGTCCACCAGTATAAAATCATTACCGGTCCCGTGGTATTTATAAAAATGCCCTGCCATGATTACAAATGTAGTAAAACCAATGCCTCTAGAGCCTTTTCAAACTTTGTTAAATCGTCGTTAATTAAGAAATTTGTTAACATCCAAACGTTTTATCTGTCGTTAATTTTAAAACAAAAAACTTAAAATTTATGAAGCGATTTTTTTCAACCCTAGGAATTAGCGTGATTACCGCGGTCACCAGTCTTGCTGTTTATGATCATTATCAAGAGAAAAATCAATCAAATCCCACAGCGAGCTCCATGCCCATGAATATGGTGCAAACCAATTTTAGCTCCATCAACTCCGAAGTTTTAGATACTGATTTTACGCTTGCCGCTGAAAATACGGTCAATTCCGTCGTCCACGTGAAAAATACCTCAATATCAAGACAACCCGGCAATATGATGGAATTGTTTTTTGGTGGCGGTGCCCCAAGAGCCATGATCGGCACCGGTAGTGGGGTCATCATAAGTCCTGACGGCTATATTATTTCGAACAATCATGTTATTGAACGGGCCACTGATTTAGAAGTGACTCTAAACGACAACAGAATTTACACCGCTGAAGTCATCGGTACCGATCCAAAAACGGATATCGCCCTACTCAAAATAGAATCCGACGACCCCCTCCCCTATATCCCTTTTGCAGACTCTGACGCCGTTAAGATTGGACAATGGGTTTTGGCTGTGGGCAACCCCTTTAACTTAACCTCAACGGTTACCGCCGGCATCATTAGCGCCAAAGCACGCGACCTTAATGAATTTGACAATAATCCACAGTCTTTTATACAAACCGATGCTGCAGTAAATCGCGGAAATAGCGGTGGCGCACTCGTCAATACAAACGGTGAGCTTGTGGGCATCAATACCGCCATTACCAGTGAAACGGGATCCTATGTCGGGTATTCTTTTGCCGTACCGTCGAATACTGCAAGAAAAGTTATTGAAGATCTATTGGAATACGGAAACGTTCAGCGTGGATTTCTCGGTATTCAAGGCAGTGGATTAGATGCCAAGCGGGCCCAAATGCTCGGCATTGAAGATACGCAAGGGGTCTACGTGGCCAGTGTAGAAGCCGACAGCGGTGCAGAACAAGCCGGCCTGGAGCAAGGAGATATAATCAAAAATATCGATGGCATCAGTATTTATAAATTTTCAGATCTCACCGGATACCTCAACGCCAAAAGACCCAATGACATCGTTTCACTCACCTTAAATAGAAAAGGCAAAGAAATGGTCAAAAACGTAGTCCTGCGCAAGATCGACACCTACACGATAGCAGATTTGGGCTTAACCGTAAAAAACACCTCAAAAATGCAGCGGGAGAAACGCTCTGTTGATCACGGAGTCATCGTGACAAAAGTCAACAACCAAGAACTCTTGAGTATGGGGCTTGATGGCGCCATTATCACCCATGTAAATGATGTGGCCATAAATACTATTGACGATCTAAAAAATACAGTGGATAACAAATTTGGCGGCCCGATGAAATTAACTTTTTATGACCGCCATGGAGAAAAAAGCGCGATACTGTTTCGATAATGTACAGAGATCCGCTGGCTTTAGTGGCTAAAGCGTCCTTTTAGAACAGATGATTCGCCCGATTATTTTTCGATACGGCGAAATCTAGATCAGATAAACACTGGAGTTGGCTTTGACCATCAGCTCTAGTGTTTTTTTTAGTTTTTATTTTACGAAAACGTTTTAGTTGTCTAATTTTGCCCCCAAAATAAACACAACCAAAGCCCATTTTTTCATGAATTTTGATCAGACCTACAAAAAAGAACTTTCCTTTCAAACCGACCGAAGACGCGCTACTGTTGAACTCATTAAATACATTAGCGATCTATGGTACGAGCATTCCATTGAACTTGTTTTGTTCAGAAATCAACTTTTGGATCGCAACGTGAGTGAAATTCTCAACCTACACGAGTATGCTGGGGCCTTTGTGGGTAAATCAATTTCTATTTTTGAAAGCGTCGATATTGCCAAGGCCATTTTACAACTAAATCTTCCCGCGGCTAAAATCGATATTGGTAAGCTCACGCACGAATTTCAACTCAGCAGTCATGCAGACCAAAGTTGTGTTGACTTTGTCAGTCAAAAACTAAAAGGGGCGAAAAAACAAAAGTCTATTGTACCCCAAGATGTGGTCCTCTATGGTTTTGGGCGCATTGGTCGCCTGGTCGCTAGAGAACTAATGACCCGTACCGGAAAGGGCAATATGATGCGCTTGCGCGCTATTGTTACGCGCGGTAAAATGGATCAAAATACCCTTGAAAAAAGAGCGTCGCTGCTGCAATACGATTCTGTCCATGGGGATTTTCCAGGAACTGTCGCTGTGGATCTTAAAAACAATGCCTTGGTCATTAACGGCACGACGGTCCATATGATTTCGGCCAATGGCCCTGAAGAAATAGATTATACACAATACGGCATAAAAAATGCCTTGGTCATTGACAATACCGGTGCCTTTCGCGATCATGAGGCGCTCAGTCGCCATTTAACCTCAAAAGGTGCGACGCGCGTCTTGCTCACCGCGCCAGGAAAAGGCATCCCAAACATCGTCTATGGGGTAAACCATTTGGACCACAACCCTAAAAATACCCCGATAGTTTCAGCAGCATCCTGCACCACCAATGCCATTACCCCAGTTTTAAAAGTCGTAGACGATCATCTTGGGGTCATTAGTGGACATCTAGAAACAATACATGCCTATACCAATGATCAAAATTTGGTGGACAATATGCACAACAAATACCGTCGTGGACGTGCGGCCGGACTGAATATGGTTATTACCGAAACCGGAGCGGGTCAGGCGGTCAGTCGTGCCCTACCCCATTTTGATGGCAAGCTTACTTCAAATGCGATACGCGTGCCCGTGCCCAACGGATCTCTGGCCATTCTCAATTTAAATCTTGAAAAAGGAACAAGCCCAGAGGCCCTGAATGAATTGATCAAAAAAAATGCCTTAGAAGGTCCGCTTGTCGAACAAATCAAATATTCTTTAAACAATGAACTCGTCTCGAGCGACATTATCGGTTCCTCCGCGCCCTCTATTTTTGACAGCCACGCCACTATTGTTCGCCCTGATGGCAAAAATGTCATCCTCTATGTTTGGTACGACAATGAATACGGCTATAGCCATCAAGTGATCCGCTTAGCCCGTTATATTACCGAGGCACGAAGATTTACTTATTACTAATCGACAAAGCCGGTCCTGTCTGGTCGGATCTATGGGATTATCGAGTTAAAGCGCCCAGCCTTCTCGGTAATTTCCTTTGACCCACTTATTGGCGTCATCCCAATTCGTTACACGCATGGCCTCTCCATCCCATAAGATGGTTTTACGTCCTGGATAGTTGTAAGGGGACCAATCGTTTGGACCTTTACCCTCTTTTAGGACTTTATACTGGAAGCCTTTGATGGCTAAATTACCCATAAGCACAGCCTCAGTAAGCGGGCCGCCGTAAGAGAACGGAGAAGACGTTTCACCGCCGTTTAAACAGGCCTCAACAAAGTTACCGGCATGGGTCGTGGTCACCCGGGTTAAGCGTTGCTCGGGCGCAACAAAATCTAACATGCGCTCTGAAGGCAGTAAGCGCGGATTGCGTGAATAGGTATCGGTAACCATAATGCCGTCAGAACCATGGAAAATACTTCCTCCACTAACATCACCTGGCATCTCACCGTCTTTGAGTTCTGGGGGAAGATCAGGCATAATTCCGCCATCATACCAGTTTAAACTGATGTCGTCTTGTTGGTTGTTCTTAAATTTTAAGCGGACGATAGATGAAGGGGGGCATGCCTCGGGGTAATTCGCCTCAACAAAGTCATTAGACCAAATGGTGGTGCAACTCGCCTCTGCTTCATAGGGGAATTTTAATCCCAGTATTTTAAATGGAGTCTCCATAATATGACAGCCCATGTCTCCCATTGATCCGGTACCAAAGTCCCAAAATCCGCGCCACTTAAAGGGCAAATAGTTTTCATTATAGGGACGCATCGCGGCTGGACCCAGCCACAGATCCCAGTCTAAGGTCTCTGGAATAGGGTCTGCAGTGGTGATGTGTTTAAATCCTTGTGGCCAAACCGGGCGATTGGTCCAGCAATCCACACGATGGACTTTGCCTATGACGCCGGCATCAATCCATTCTTGAGCCGTTCTAATTCCGTCTCCCGAAGATCCTTGATTTCCCATTTGGGTAACAATACCCATTTGAGCCGCTACCTCAGCCATGAGTCTGGCCTCATTAATATTATGAGTCAAAGGTTTTTCCACGTAGGCATGTTTTTTCTCCCGCATGAAGGGCAAAGCTATCGTCGCATGAGTATGATCGGGCGTAGCGACCATGACCGCATCCATTTCTCCTAGATGATTGTCATATAAATGACGGAAGTCTCTATAACGTTTGGCCTCTGGATGGGCTTCATATGAATTTTTTGCCCGTTTGTCATCAACATCACACAAGGCGACAAATTTAACTCGGCCTGTTTCATAGAGTTCTCTAACCACACTCTCACCGCGTCCTCCAACACCAACGGCACCAATATATAAGGTGTCACTGGGGGCTACGTGAGCCTTTCCAAGGACAAAACTCGGAACAATAGTAAAGGCCGCAGAGGCTGCTGCAGATTTCTGAATAAAAGATCTTCTTTTCATGGAGTGCGTTGTTTTTGTTGGTCGATGAACTAAAGATAACAAACTTCATTAAAAATTCAGGGTCCCCCCGATAAAAAGCATATATCCCAATGCAAGGACGCTATTGCGCATTTATTTTCTAAGTTTGCAACGCCAACATGGGAATTGACAAAATACCAATTGGTTAAATTAAGAGCACCACTGAAATGCGCCTAGATATCATTACCGTATTGCCTGAACTCATGCGCAGTCCTTTCGAAGCGTCGATCCTCAAACGCGCTATTGACAAAGGACTCGTAGAAATTCATTTTCACAACCTTCGGGATTACAGCACCAATACCTACAAACAAATTGACGACTATCAATTTGGGGGGGGCGCTGGAATGGTTATGATGATTGAGCCCATAGACCAATGCATTAGTGGACTGAAAAAAGAGCGCGAATATGACGAAATCATTTATATGACGCCCGATGGTTCTCGCTTTGAGCAAAAAACGGCCAATGAGCTTTCATTAAAAAAGAATCTAATCATCCTATGCGGCCACTATAAGGGTGTTGACCAAAGGGTTCGCGATCATTTTATCACCCGTGAAATTTCAGTTGGAGATTTTGTGCTCAGCGGTGGCGAACTTGCTGCAAGTGTGGTTTGTGATGCGATAATACGCCTTATTCCTGGGGTACTCAGCAATGAGACCAGTGCTTTGACGGATTCATTTCAAGATGATTTACTCGCGCCCCCTATTTATACGCGACCAGCCCAATACAAGGGTTGGGAGGTTCCTCAAATACTGCTAAGCGGAGACAGCAAAAAAATTGACCAATGGCGTGAAGACCAAGCCATAGAGCGAACCAAAACAAGACGGCCCGATCTTTGGACAAAGCACCAATCGGAAGAATAAACAATAGAGATCTTCCCTAACTCCCCGATCAAAGGCGCTCATAAAAAAGGTTAAAGACCCATTCGGGCGCTAAAATCCAATTATTTTAATCAAAGCCTTGCCGGTCATGCATTTTTAACTATTTTTGCCCACGATTTGTGATAACCTCTGGCGATAGACGTGTATGTTGCGCAAACTAATCAAGATGCATAAAACATGGAATCTTTAATCAAATTTGTTCAAGACGAATTCGTAACGAAAAAGGAATTTCCCGAGTTCTCAGCAGGAGATACCATTACGGTTTACTACGAAATCCGTGAAGGTGAAAAAACGCGTACTCAGTTTTTCCGCGGAGTCGTAATTCAGGTAAAAGGAACAGGAAGTTCAAAAACTTTTACCATCAGAAAAATGTCTGGTACTATTGGTGTAGAACGTATTTTCCCAATTAATTTGCCGGCATTACAAAAAATTGAAGTCAACAAACGCGGTAGTGTTCGCAGAAAACGTATTTACTACTTCAGAGAATTGACCGGTAAAAAAGCAAGAATTAAAGAGAAGAAATACTAAATCTCGCTTTACCAAAACGCACAAAGGCAGTCCATATAAGGGCTGCCTTTGTTATTTACAATTGTTGATAACCCCAGTTAAAAAGGTGTTGTTATTTACCCCCGCCAAAAATTTTGTAAATTCAAAAAGCTCAGTACTTTAGAACCATCAAAGCGAGACTAATCGCCGCGATATTAAGCAACGTTCTTAAATATACTTTCATCAATGAAGCCAATTTCTGCACTAGGGGATTTTGGCCGTTTTTTTGAAAGGTGAGTCAGTTCCCTTCCGGTGACGTTTGATCATTGACCAACAGGCGCGGAGATTAATGAAAGAGTTCGTAAGAACTCCGAGTTAGCCTACGACCAGAGTCAAAAAGCGACCTTAATGGAAATCAATATGAGCCGAAGTGTTTATCAGTGGCATTAATGTCACTGAGGACCAAAAGCACAGAGAGATTTATCCATAAGGGCCAACGGAGCATAACATCGTGCTGCAATCGATTTTAATTTCAGCAATGAAAAAAAATTACCGCAGTGCGTATTGCACCAAAATTCAAACCTCGAAAGCCAAATAGGGAACGTCGCTTAAAAAGCAAGTCACAATTGCAGGGGTTTAATAAACCTGCCTTGAACTGTAATAGTTAATTGGTAACGGCTAGACTCACAAGAAGCCATGTCAAAGTATTCGTACAATGACATGGCTTTTCTTGTTAATGGCCAATCTTGAGGGCGAAACAACCAAGGTCAAAGACGCAAACAAAAGCGGTTTTATTGAATTACGCTTCTGCTTCATTTTTTTGAGGCCTTCATCCCTATTCACTATATTTGCAAGCCTTTAAAGAACTCCTAATTGCTAAACGCACAGCACAATGAATTCAACCCCTGATATCTATTATACCATTACCGACGAAGCTCCTTTTTTAGCCACCTATTCTCTTTTAACGGTCGTTCAGAAATTTGCAAAACACGCCGGGATAAATATTGATACAGCAGATATTTCTTTAGCGGGACGTATTTTGGCCAGCTTCAACGATTACTTAAATGAAGACCAAAAAACAACAGATGCACTGCATATGTTAGGAGAATTGGCAAAACGACCCGAGGCAAACATCATTAAGCTGCCAAATATCAGTGCTTCGATGCCTCAACTCTTAAGCGCCATTGAAGAACTTCAAAATAAAGGCTTTGCCATTCCTGATTACCCTCATCAACCACAAAACGATAAGGAACAGACCATTAAAGCAACCTATGACAAGATCAAAGGAAGTGCGGTTAATCCCGTCTTAAGAGAAGGAAATAGCGACCGCCGCGCGCCAATGGCCGTGAAAAATTTCGCCAAAAAGCACCCCCATAAAATGGGCGCTTGGCAAGAGACCTCACAGACCAGAGTAGCCACCATGAGCCAAGGGGACTTTTTTCATAACGAACAATCAAAGACTTTTGATCAGCCAAATACTTTAAGCATTGTTCTAAAGTCTAATTCAGGAGCGGAAACGATTTTAAAAGATAATATTAAGGTCCTAAACGGAGAAATCGTCGATGCGTCGTTAATGCAGCGCGAAGAATTAACAAAATTCTTAAGGGATTCTATTGATCAGGCACAAAGAGAACAGCTTTTGCTTTCCTTACATATGAAAGCGACCATGATGAAGGTCAGCGACCCGATCATCTTTGGTCATGCGGTAAAAACCTTCTTCGCTCCAGTTTTTGAGCAATTCGGAACCGTTCTCGACGAATTAAATGTCAACGTAAACAATGGATTCGGTGATTTAATCAGTAAAATTCAAAATCTCCCACAAGATCAGAAAAAAGCCATAGAACAAAGTATTCAGGAGTGTTACACCCAACGTCCTGACCTTGCGATGGTGAATTCAGACCTCGGAATTACCAATCTCCATGTACCGAGTGATGTGATCATCGACGCCTCAATGCCTGCCATGATCCGTAACTCGGGTCAGATGTGGGATAAAGAAGGAGCGGTCCAAGACACCTTGGCCATTATCCCGGACAGTTCGTACGCGGGGGTGTATCAGGCGACTATTGATTTTTGTAAAGCCAATGGTGCCTTTGATCCAGCCACTATGGGAACGGTCCCCAATGTTGGCTT
>DDCS01000160.1:8359-10330 GCA_002335345.1 Flavobacteriaceae bacterium UBA2000
AGGTCAAATTCAGGTATTAGACCAGCAGGGCAATACTGTATTTGCGTTCCAAACTCAAGCTGGAGATATCTTCAGAATGTGTCAGGTCAAAGATGCCCCAGTTCAAGATTGGGTAAAATTAGCCGTTTCTAGAGCGAAAGCCACCGGTTGGCCTGCCGTCTTTTGGTTAGATGAACAGCGTGCGCATGACTCAGAGTTAATCAAGAAAGTTCATCTTTACCTTGAAGATCATGACACCCAAAATTTGGAGTTAAAAATTCTCGCGCCTCAAAACGCCACAGAATATACCCTGGAGCGTTTGGCCCGCGGGGAAAATACAATTTCTGTTACGGGGAACGTTCTGCGTGATTACCTGACCGATTTATTTCCAATTTTGGAGTTAGGGACCAGTGCCAAAATGTTGTCTATTGTTCCATTAATGAATGGTGGCGGCTTATTTGAAACAGGCGCTGGAGGCTCTGCACCAAAGCACGTTTCTCAATTTACTTCAGAAAATCACCTTAGATGGGATTCTCTGGGAGAATTTTTAGCGCTCGCCGTGTCTCTTGAACATTTTGGTGAAAAAAACAATAACCAAAAAGCCATTGTTTTAGCAGAGGCTCTTGATAAAGCCACAGAAAAATTACTCGATCAGCAAAAGTCTCCATCGCGCAAAGTACACGAATTGGATAACCGAGGCAGCCACTTTTACCTCGCTCTTTATTGGGCAGAGGCTTTGGCCCATCAAGATAAAGACCAAGCCTTACGCGAACACTTTAGCCCTATTGCCGAAACCTTATTTGGCCAGGAACAAACCATCGTAAAAGAACTCAACCAAGTGCAGGGACAGCCCGTAGATATCAATGGCTATTACGCCCCAGATATTCAAGCGGTCACCCAGCATATGCAGTGCAGCCTAACCTTTAATCAAATACTCAAAGGAATTTAATGGCGTAGACGCACAACACATGAAATACAAACACATACGATTTATGCTCTTTCAAAAAGAGCACAAAAAACACCTATTGAGCGGCCTATTCGCGCTGCTTTTTTGCCTTGGAATACCCAATGCCTTTGGCCAACAAGAACACACCATAAGTGGGGTGGTTTCTGACCTGAATACAGGAGAAACACTAATTGGAGTCAATGTATTGATTCCTGAACTGCGTGCCGGGGTAATCACAAATGCCTACGGATTTTATTCCATTACACTACCGCAAGGCACTCATGAATTGATTTATAGTACTTTAGGCTATACCATCGAACGAAGAACCATTGAGTTAAACACGTCTATGGTCATCGATATTGCCCTTGGGGAAAATGCAGAAGAACTTGACGAGGTGGTCATAAAAGCGGATGTTGAGGCCCTTGATATTACGACCCCGCAAATGAGTGTCAATAGTCTCACGGCTCAAACCATTAAAAATATTCCCGTAGTTCTAGGTGAGGCAGACGTCATCAAATCACTGTTACTTCTGCCGGGGGTAAGTAATGCCGGTGAAGGGGCTTCGGGCTTTAATGTGCGCGGTGGTGCCGCCGATCAGAACCTGATTTTACTTGACGAAGCGACTATTTTCAACTCCTCTCACTTATTCGGTTTCTTTTCGGTATTTAACCCAGATGCCATTAAAGATTTGAAACTTTACAAAGGAAGTATTCCGGCGCGTTACGGATCACGGGTTTCTTCAGTATTAGATATCTATCAAAAAGAAGGGAATAGTAAAAATTTCAAAATGAGCGGTGGTATCGGTGCGGTAGCCAGTCGACTGTTGGTGGAAGGGCCTATAAAAAAGGATCGAGCTGCCTTTTTAGTCGGTGGACGCGGCTCGTATGCGCATTTATTTCTTCCTTTATTCGACATCGAGAACACGGCTTATTTTTATGATTTAAACACTAAAATCAACTATAAAATAGACGATAGCAACAATCTTTATCTATCAGGGTATTTTGGTAGAGATTATTTTGGAGTTCAAGATAGCTTCATTAATAGTT
>DDCS01000183.1 GCA_002335345.1 Flavobacteriaceae bacterium UBA2000
CATCGAAAAAAAGTCGTTCAGCGAATCGTAGAGGGGCTTCACGAGTGAGAAACACTCGACCGAGCAAATCCACCAAAGGCGCTGATCAAGAAAAAATTGATGCCATTTTGGACAAGATCGGGCAGAGTGGTTATGAGAGCCTTACCAAAGAGGAGAAGGATTTTCTATTTAAATCCGGGGGCAATTAGACCAAACTGAAGTTTCCATGACACGCAAATTTCTTTTCGGCATTAATATTTTAGTCTTAGTCCTTCTGTTGCTGTCGTTTTTTGTGCCTTTAGTCGCCCCGGTAAAGTTTCCGGTTTTTTCCTTGCTTAGTCTACTGACCTTGCCGATTATTGGCGTCAATGCGGCCTTCGCGGTATATTGGTTAGTGCGCTGGGACCCAAGATTTTTTCTTTCCGCGACACTACTGATTTTAGCGCATATTTATTTTGGCCCCTTCGTCCTTGGCGGCAAAAACAATAAAGAAGTTTCTGAAAAAACCCTGGACGTTTTATCACACAATGTTCATTTATTTGATAAATACGCGGCTGATTTAGAGAAAGGGAGTATTGCTCAGGAATATAAACTTTTGATTGATCGAAAAGCCCCTGAGATCATTTGTTTACAAGAATACACCGGGACCCACCCTGTAGATTTTGATCGGTACCCGTATCAGTACATTTATTTTAATCCACCATTCAAATTAATGGGTCAGGCGATTATGTCGCAATATCCAATGATAAATAGGGGGAGTTTAAATTTTCAAAATACCGCCAATAATGTGATTTATGCAGATCTTTTAGTAGACGGAGATACGATTAGAATTTATAATGCACATCTGCAATCCATAGGCATCAATCCCACAGAGAAATTTGTGAATCAGGGCGGGGCGGAGAAAATAAAAAACAGAATTTCAACCACATTTGTCAAACAGCAAGAGCAAATAGAGGCATTATTGAGCCATATGGCTATCGCGAAATATCCCAAAATTTTGGCTGGAGATTTTAATAATACTGCCTTTTCATATGCTTATGACCAGATCACGGCTCAGTACGAAGACGCCTTCCAAAAGCAAGGCCATGGCCTAGGGGCAACCTATCATTTCAATCGCTTGCCGCTGCGCATTGATTTTATTTTTTCGGACCCGAGTATAGACGTTTTGGATTTTGAGACCTTAGAAGAATCTCGCTCAGATCATTTGCCCATAATGGCCCGTTTCAGACGATAAATTTGGTTTAGCGATCCTTTGAAGGTAAGGATAGATTTTGGAGATAATCCAGGGTTTGTGGTCCCAAATTAAACAATGCATCCAAAACAGAGCAATTTGGGATAAACCCATTGTAACTTTCAAAGACTTGGATATAGTGCGGGAACGTTACCTTTATATTGTGTTTTTTATCGCCAAAATAGCGCCAATCATTTCCTGAAAAATTGGTTTGGTAGGAGGCGGTCAGGCTATATTTAAAATCCGCACCGATGAGCTCCATTAATCGTTCAATAATTTGCAAATTGTGGGCTTGAAGTGTAATGGATTCTGAAGAAAATAAGTCAGCAAGATCATCTTCATAAAATTCAAAAAAAGGGGCCGTTCGGTATGCGGTTTGAATCGATTTCCAATGATTTGTCGCCCAACCAAAGGCACTTTCGCTTTCTGCCTCATGCGATTTTAGGCGTTGCCCAGTGGTTCTGTGTTTGATCGGAACAATCAGAGGCAACACCCCTTGTGCATGGGCTATGTAGGTGCGGTTGCGCTGGGTCTGCTTTTGGTAATTGTCACAGACTTCAAAGATCACATTTTTACTGCGCACAAGGGCCGCAATATGCAGTAGGTCTGGGAAATATGTAGGAAGAAAAAGATCCAAGAGAAAATGAGTATAAAGCGCTCTTTAGGATTATTTCTTTTTCTTGCGTTTACGCCAAAAGTCCCAACCATAATAGCCCGCCAAGGCAATTAAAAAATAAGAAAGGTATGATTTTGGTTCCCCCGAACCACCAACAGTGGTGAACATGCGTTCCCAACGGATTTTACTAAACCCTTTCTTATTGGCGTCCAAACTCAACCAAATAAACACCGGCTTACCGATAACGTGATTTTCCGGGACAAATCCCCAGCTTCGGGCATCTTGTGAGTTGTCACGATTGTCTCCCATAAGCCAGTAGTAGTCCATCTTAAAGGTGTACTCTGTGATTGGGTTGCCGTTAAGTAAGACTTCGTTGTTGCTTACCTTTATGTCTTGAGTTATTCCTAATTCACGCCCTTCATAAACTTCTATAATTCTTCGATAAAAGGGGAGTGTTTTTGGGGTAATGGACACTGTAGATCCAGCCGCTGGAATATAAATAGGACCAAAAAAGTCATTATTGTTTGGAAAGTCTACGCTATAAGGAAACACGGAACGGTCGAAGTTGCCGGCTCTATTTTTAATCTTGGTCACCGACACCACATCGCTCAAAGCTTCTAACTGACTGGCCACTGCCTCGCTCATATGGGCTCTCTGTTTAATGAGCCCCGTAGATTGATCCATCCCGGCAAAACTGATGTCGGAGATTTTAAATCGGTCATAAATCACAGGATTAGGCTCATTAAAGACGCGGCCACCGCGTTCTACCTTAATGAGTGGCTTTTTAGAAACGACCTCATAGACAAATTGAATTTTTGCGCGATCGGGCAGTTCGTTTTGTTTGCCGTTAATATAGACATAGCCATCAATCACCGAAAGTGAATCGCCAGGAAGCCCGACACATCGCTTGACGTAATTAGACTTCTTATCGACGGGTTTTTGAACGCTTCCTCGCATAAACCCAGGGCGTATATCGACTAAAGTGTCTACAGGCCAATTAAAGACGACAATATCATTGCGTTTGATGTCTTGAAATCCGGGAATTCTAAAATAGGGGAGCTGGGGTGTGCTCAAATATGATTTATTGCCCACTACGGGTATGGTGTCGTGCACCATGGGCAAGGAGACACTCGTCATTGGGGTGCGTGCTCCGTAGTGAAACTTGCTGACAAATAAATAATCCCCAACTAAAAGTGTTTTTTCAAGGGAAGAGGAAGGGATGGTAAAGGGCTGCATAAAATACGTGTGGACCAAAGTGGCCGCCACTATAGCAAATAGGATACTGCTGATCCATTCACCTGAAGAACTTCGCGGCATCAGACTGCGCTCTTTTTTATGATTTAGCGTTTGGGTGTAATTGATATAAAACAAATAAAACCCAAGGGAAAGGATGGCGTAGGCATTTTGACTGCGCTCATTAAAGCCAAAGCTCCGGAGGGTTTCTACCCAAATCACGGGCAGCATGATCAGATTGATGATCGGGATGAACAGTAAAATGACCCACCAACGTGGCCTGTTGATGATGCGCATCAATACCATAGCGTTGTATATCGGTATCAGAGCGAAAACCGGGGCATAGCCCGCTGCTTTGTACATTTTCCAGGTGCCTAAAAAATGAACGACATGGATGAGCCCTAAAAAAATTAACCATTGGGTAAGTGTCATGATTCTTTGTTTTGATCGTCCTTGATGTCTGACAAATGTAAGACATCTTTCATTGAAAATATTCCTGTTTTGCCGATGACCCAATGCGCGGCGAGTAGCGCACCACTGGCAAACCCTTCCCGCGTGTGGGCTTGGTGTGTTAGCGTGATTTCATCAATGGGACTTTGGTAGGAGACCTTATGAGTTCCTGGGGTATTGGGTTCGCGAATCGCCTCAATGGATAACTCATCAACTGTTTTGGCTGGCCCAAGCACCCATTGGCGATAATTTGTGGATTCCATAATGATTTGGGCCAAACTAATGGCCGTGCCACTCGGGGCATCTTTTTTATGGAGGTGATGGCGTTCCTGAATGGAAATCCTGTACTCGGGATGACGGCTCATGATTTGGGCCAAGTGCCTTTGGAGTTCAAAAAATATTTGAACGCCAACACTGAAGTTTGAGGCATATACCAGCGCTCCGTGATGTTCTTTGCACAATTCCGCCATTTCGTCCCAATGATCGAGCCATGCCGTTGTCCCACAAACCACTGGAATTTTGGACTCAAAGCAAAGACGAAGATTTTTTGTCGCTGCTTCGGGGGTTGAAAACTCTATGGCTACATCGGCCTGGTCAAGCTGGCCTTCACTTGTTTTGCTGGTACTTTTGAAGACAATTTGATGTCCTGCCGCTTTGGCCAAGGTTTCAATAATTTGGCCCATTTTACCATACCCTAAAAGTGCAATATTCATGGCAATGAGATATTTAATGAAACGCCATAAACATTAGGCCTATGGTTTGACTGAAGCAGGAATTCTGGCCTTAAGGTGAGGTCTTCATTAAGGTTATACCTGAGTAAATGCGCATCGACGTTGGCATCTAAAATATTCAATAAATAAACGCCAATAGCCATGGCAAGACTCACGTCGCGATTGCGTCCAGCCGTTTTTTGGGCATCGCGCAAGCGCGCGTCAGAAACCCCTTGGAATTCATCATCCTGATAGCCTGCCAAACGACGTTTGTAGGCATCTCTAAAGCGATTGTAATCCTCTGTATTTCGCTGATAAAAGTAAACTCCGGTAGCGATTCCCCCATAAACAATAGGGATTTTCCAGTATTTCTTGTTGTAGGCTTGACCGAGTCCAGGGAGTACTGCAGAGAAAAATGCGGCTTTTGCCGGCGCCAAGGCATTGTATGGTGCTTCTTTGATTTGATTATTCTCGGGTTCAACGATCAACAAAGAATTTTCTTGCGTGGCTTGTTCAAGTGCTCCATCTGTTTTTGGCGCATCAATAGGGTCATTGCTCTGTGCCAAAACATTTGCGCCAAAGACCCAAAAGATCAAAACAAGGCGGCCTATATATGGGTTAATCTTCACCAAGGAGTTTTTTGCGCAGCGCGTCGAGTTCTTTCTGGTTTTTGAATTTTATTTGCAGCATTCCACTCCCTTTGGCATTACTTTTTACCAAAACTGGAATAGCGAATCTTTGTGATAACTGCGGGTCCTGTTCTGAAGTCCCTTGAGCCATTTTTGGCTGTTTCAGTGCGCCCTCTTTTAGTGCTTTGACGCGTTCTTCGGTTTGACGCACCGAAAGTTTTTTGTCCACGATCTCCTCGTATAAGGCGAGCTGGTCCGCACTGTTTTCCACATTGATTAAGCTGCGGCCATGGCCCATGGTGATAAACCCATCACGCATGCCCGATTGAATCAGTGGGTCAAGTTTCAACAGACGAAGATAGTTGGTTACGGTTGTGCGATCCTTACCCAGTCGCTCACCAAGATCACTAATAGACAAGGAAACATCTTCTAAAAGTCGATGATAAGTTAAGGCAATCTCTATGGGGTCGAGATCTTCACGCTGAATATTTTCGACCAAAGCCATTTCAAGGAGCTCTTGGTCATTGGCCGATCGAATATAGGCCGGAATTTCTTTGAGACCGATATTTTTGGACGCTCGGTACCGTCGTTCACCACTGACGAGTTCATAGAGCCCTGCTTCGGTTTCACGAACAGTGATCGGTTGGATTAAGCCGAGGGTTCTTATTGAACTTTCCAGTTCTTTAAGGGCGGTCTCTGTAAATCGTGTTCTGGGCTGATAGGGGTTTACCTTTATTTGGTCTAGGCTTAACGCCACAAATTGCGCCGTTGATTTGCCACCATGACTTTGGGCAGCCCCTTCATCATTGAGTAATGCTGAGAGTCCGCGACCTAGGGCTTGTTTTTTAATTGCTTTTGCCATGTTTGGTTAACGGTTTTTTTCAATGAGTTCGTGCGCGAGATTCAAATAATTGTTGGCCCCAGTGCTGCCCGCGTCGTAACTGATAATGCTTTCACCATAACTGGGCGCTTCTCCCAGACGAACATTGCGTTGAATAATGGTCTCAAATACCATCTCGTCAAAATGTTTTTTTACTTCATCGACCACTTGATTGGAAAGTCTCAAACGAGAGTCATACATGGTCAAGAGTAGTCCTTCAATATCGAGTTCTGTGTTATGGAGTTTTTGGACACTTTTAATGGTGTTTAATAGCTTGCCCAGACCTTCGAGGGCAAAGTACTCGCATTGAATCGGAATCATTACAGAGTCCGCTGCGGTCAAGGCGTTTAAAGTCAAAAGGCCCAGTGAAGGGGCACAGTCGATGAGTACAAAATCATAGTCATTTTTTATGGGCTGCAGGGCCTGACGTAACATATACTCTCGTGCCTCTTTGTCCACGAGTTCAATTTCAATGGCCACCAAATCAATATGCGCCGGAATCACCCAAAGGTTCGGAGAACTTGTAGGAACAATACACGCCTTGGCTGTAGCGGTATGCTCTAAAAGTTGATAAGTGCCCACGGTTGATGGGGTAACTTCCACACCGAGTCCTGAGGTCGCATTGGCTTGCGGATCCGCGTCAATGAGCAGGACCTTTTTTTCCAAAACACCGAGAGAGGCAGCAAGATTTACCGAGGTTGTTGTTTTTCCAACACCT
>DDCS01000104.1 GCA_002335345.1 Flavobacteriaceae bacterium UBA2000
GGGCTTTGATTGTTTGTTAGGTCTTGTGTAGTGTAGCGGTTAGGCTTGCTCCTCCTCTTGGGCTCGAACCAAGGACCCTCTGATTAACAGTCAGATGCTCTAACCAACTGAGCTAAGGAGGAATATGCATTGCCTTTTCCTATTAAGTGAAGGCGGGTGCAAATATAGATTATTTTTTATCTGAGACAAAAATCTAGATTTATTTTTTTAGCCAAAAATCCAACGCACCAAATCGTTTCCATTAGCAAAGAGTACAAGCCCGATCAAAAGGAAGAATCCGACCATCTGGGCATACTCCATAAACTTGTCGTTGGGCTTCTTACCCGATACCATTTCATAAAGCAAAAACATCACATGTCCCCCGTCTAAGGCCGGAATAGGCAAGATATTCATAAAGGCCAATATAATGGAGATCAGCGCTGTAGTTTGCCAAAAGCTCAGCCAATCCCATTGTCCGGGAAACATATTGCCAATGGCACCAAATCCGCCCACTTGAGTGGCCCCTTTTTTAGTAAAGACATATTTGAATTGCTTGACATAATCGGTCAAAATGCCCACACCATAAGAAGTCCCTGAGGAAAGGCTTTCTCCAAGAGAAAAACTAAGGTGGGTGCCTCGATTGAGCCATTGACGGCCAAAGTTATTCAGTCCCAGCTGTCCCGTCTCCGCAGTGGCAATCATTAGGGTGTCACGCACGCCGTCACGCTCATAAACTAAAGTATTTTCCGCGCCTGGCGTTTTATTTATGGCCTTATTAAATTCATGCCAATGGGTCACCTCAGTACCATTTGTATTTAGAATCAGATCTCCTTTTTGTAATCCTGCAAGTCCTGCCGGAAAATCGGCTAAAACCGTGTCTATTTGGTTGTTGCGCATGTACTCAAATGGCTTGAGTACGTCTTGTTGAAACATCAGAGTTCCGATATCTGTCGGCAGTTCAATACGTTCGATACCTCCTTCTCTGTGGCGTACCGTAAGACTGCGCACTTCTTTTAAAAAAAGCGATTTATTCAGTTCGTTTTGATAATCAAAGGGCTCGTCGTTGAGCTCAAGAACCAAATCGCCATCGCGAAAGCCGTACTCTTGAAAAATCTCGTGGACCACAAACCCTTCGGGCATATCATCTGCAGTGATCACGTCGCGGCCGTAGAAAAACAGGATGCTGATATAGATGACCAACCCAACGATAATGTTTACCGTGACTCCTCCGAGCATAATAATGAGTCTTTGCCAGGCCGGTTTACTGCGAAACTCCCACGGCTGCGGTGGTCCTGCCATTTGCTCTTTGTCCATAGATTCGTCGATCATCCCAGCGATTTTCACATAGCCGCCAAGGGGTAACCATCCTATCCCGTATACTGTTTCACCAATCTTCTTTTTGAACAATGAGTATTTGACATCAAAAAACAAGTAAAATTTTTCTACCCGTGTTTTAAATAATTTGGCGGGAATAAAATGTCCCAACTCGTGCAAGACGATGAGCAGCGAGAGGCTTAATAACAGCTGAAGTGCTTTTACAGCAAATGGACTCATAATTTGATTTGTTAAAGGACAAAAGTAACGCATTAAGGGAGGTAAAAAAAATATATCCACTTTGGCAGGGTCAGTATTATAAAACTTTTAACGCCTGAACTTGGAAACTGCCATTTCGGGGGCTTACCTTTGTTCTTATTTTCAAAAAATGCTGAAGTTTTTCGCAAAATATAAGACGCTTGCTTTGGTTATGTCCATTCTATCTGTGATCATAATCAGTGCGATCTACAATGCCTTAGCGCCTGAGCCGCAATTACGTATATATCAGCCCAATGATGTCGCCCCTGAATTGGTGGACACAACCCTACAACACGTCAAGAAATACCATCAAATCGCGGATTTTTCGTTGGTCAATCAGTTAGGCGATACGATTACCCAAAAGACATTTGAAGGACGGATTTATGTCGCCGATTTTTTCTTTACTACTTGCGCCACGATTTGTCCGATTATGACCCAGCACATGGGAGAAATTCAAAAGAATATCAAAAATGACCCCGATATTTTACTGCTGTCGCATACCGTTACACCCGAAATAGACACGGTAGCCCAACTTCAAAGATATGCCCAAAAAAAGGGGGTCATTCCGGGTAAGTGGCATCTGGTTACGGGCGATAAAAAAGAAATATACGACCTGGCGCGCAAGTCCTATTTGGTCGCCAAAGACCAACCTTATAGTCCGTATGATTTGGTTCACACAGAAAACTTTGTTTTGATTGACACCCAAAGACGCATACGCGGTTTTTATGACGGCACCGATCCGGAGGCTATAGCATCGCTTTTAGAGGATATAAGCATTCTTAAAAAAGAAGGACAATAGTCATTTTTTAAGCCCAATAAATTCCCTACATTTGCATTGTTTAAAATGAATCTAAATAAGGGAATGGCCACAATCGCAGGCATGCAAAAGGGACAAAAAGGCATTATTCGTGATGTCGATCTAGACCGAATTCCGCTCAAGCTTCTTGAGATGGGTTGCTTGCCAGGAAATGAGGTTACCTTGATTCAGGTCGCCCCATTTAACGACCCGCTCTATTTAGACATTAATGGCTCACATTTAGCCATTCGTAAGGATGTTGCGGCACAAATTTATATCGATCTCTGTTAATCCATGGCCCAACAAATCCAAGTCGCTTTATTGGGGAACCCGAATACAGGAAAAACTTCCGTGTTCAATCGGCTTACGGGACTCAATCAAAAAGTAGGGAACTACCCTGGAATTACCGTAGAGAAGAAAGAAGGGGTTTGCAATCTTTCTCGCGGTAAAAAGGCGCATATTTTAGATTTGCCGGGAACCTATAGCCTCAACGCTTCATCGATTGACGAAAATCAAGTCATTGAATTACTGCTCAATAAAAACGACAAAGATTATCCTGACGTTGCTGTTGTGGTGTGTGAGGTAGAAAACCTCAAAAGAAATTTATTGCTTTTCACACAAATCAAGGATTTAAAGATCCCGACGATTTTGGCCATAAACATGGCGGATCGCATGACCAGAAAAGCCATCTCCTTAGATATTCCGGCTTTAGAAAAGGCCTTACATACGAAAATTGTCCTGCTTAGTGCGCGGAATAATGAAGGATTTGAAGCCTTGAAAACTCAAATCGAGCAATTTAAAAACTTGCCCATGACCCCGTGTTTAGACACCACTGTGATTGCGCCAGAGTATTTTGATCGTTTGGCTAAGACTTATCCCGCTCAAGATTTATATAAACTTTGGCTCGTGATCACTCAAGACGTCAATTTTGGAAAATTAGACCGAACGGGTGTATCAGGACCAATAAGTTTTCAAACCGAATCGATAAGCACTTTAAAACGTTTACAGCAAAAAGAAACCATCAAGCGCTATCAATTTATCAATGACACGCTCAAAACGACCATGACGGTTAATGTGGCAATGGCCAAAGATTTCAGAAGTCGTCTCGATCGGGTTTTGACCCATCATGTCTGGGGCTATGTGATCTTTTTTGCGGTATTGACGGTGATTTTTCAAGCCATATTTGATTGGAGTAGCTATCCCATGGATTTTATTGACCAAACATTTGCGCAAATGGGAGAGTGGGTCAAGCAGAATTTGCCTAAAGGAGATTTCACGAGTCTGCTGGCGGAGGGTGTATTGCCCGGCCTAGGGGGTATAATAATCTTCATCCCACAAATCGCCTTTTTATTTTTGTTCATTGCCATACTGGAAGAAACAGGATATATGAGCCGTGTGGTCTTTTTAATGGACCGGGTTATGCGTCGGTTTGGCTTGAGCGGAAAAAGTGTTGTTCCGTTGATTTCAGGAACCGCATGTGCCATCCCCGCCATTATGGCGACCCGAAATATTGAAAACTGGAAGGAACGGTTGATTACTATTTTGGTAACACCATTTACCACCTGTTCTGCCCGTCTGCCCGTCTACTTGATTATCATTTCATTGATTATTCCGCAGCAAAGAGTCTTGGGCCTTTTTTCACTGCAAGGACTAACCTTGACCTTCTTGTATTTTTTAGGTTTTGCCTCGGCCATATTCGCCGCATTTTTACTCGATCGATTCCTCAAAGTACCGTCACGCTCATTTTTTGTTATTGAAATGCCGAACTACAAGCTCCCAATGGCCAAAAATGTTTTAATTACCATGGTAGAAAAAACAAAGTCCTTTGTTTTTGGTGCGGGAAAAATAATTTTTGCCATTTCTATAGTCCTCTGGGTATTGGCCTCATATGGGCCAGGAGAATTTAATCACGCCCCCGAGATTATCGATCAACGAAATCCAGACAATACGCTAAGTGTTGCAGCGCGCAACGCCGCAATTGAGTCCTTTCAATTAGAACATTCTTATATCGGAATAATGGGCAAAGCCATTGAACCGATCGTGAGCCCGCTGGGTTATGACTGGAAAATAGGGATTGCGATTGTCAGTTCGTTTGCCGCTCGTGAAGTATTTGTGGGGACATTGGCCACAATTTACAGCGTAGGCAATGACGATGAGCAAACCATACGCAATAGGATGGCGGCTGAAGTTCATCCACTGCTTGGCACCCCGCGATTTAATTTTGCGAGCGGCGTTTCGTTGCTGTTGTTTTATGCTTTTGCCATGCAATGCATGAGTACTTTGGCTGTGGTACGCAAAGAAACCAATAGCTGGGTGTGGCCTGCAGGACAGTTGATATTTATGACTACCTTAGCCTATGTCGTGGCATTCATCACGTATCAAATCTTAAACTAATGGACTTCCAAAAAGTACTTGTTGGCCTCACCTTTTTAGCCGCATTGTTATTTTTACTGCGCAAGTTTATTTGGATTCCGATCACGGATTCACGCAAAAAATCACTGGGCACACTAGACGGAGGAAAAACAAAATGTGGTTCAGACGATTGTCAGTGTCATTAACCCAAGCCCACATCTAACGTCATCATCATGATAAAACCACCGATAAAACCCATCGTGGCAATATCGGTATTTTTGTCCATCTGAGTTTCAGGAATGACTTCTTCAATAACCACAAAAATCATAGCGCCTGCCGCAAAGGCTAAGGCGTAGGGAAGAATGGGTTGAAACGTTAAAACGGCCCAAGCGCCCAGAACGGCAAAAATAGGTTCAACAAGGGCTGAGGCTTGTCCAAACATAAAACTCTTTTTTCGGCTTACCCCAGTTCTCCTCAGGGGCATCGCTACGGCAATACCTTCGGGGAAATTCTGTAACCCGATCCCTAGAGCTAAAGCAACTGCGGCACTGATAGACGCGCCATCAAAACCAGCAGCAACCCCTCCGAACAAAACGCCCACGGCCAGACCTTCTGGAATATTATGAAGGGTAATGGCCAATGTTAAGAGTGTCGTCCGATGCCATGGGGTTTTGAGACCTTCACTTTGACTGTCTTTAAAGTTAATGTGAACATGAGGTAAGATTTTGTCCAGGCCAAAAATAAATAGCGCGCCCAAAAAAAATCCGATGGCCGATGGCCATACCTTATCAAATCCTTCACCCGGGCTCATCTCGATGCCTGGTGCGAGCAAACTCCAAAAACTCGCCGCGACCATAACGCCCCCGGTAAATCCCAGCATCCCGTCGAGGACGGCACGATTCATTGATTTAAAAAAGAAGACAAATGAGGCGCCCAAAGCGGTAAGCCCCCAAGTAAATAGTCCAGCATATAAGGCGGCCATGACTGGGTCGATCTGTTCGAGATATGCAATCACACTGTCCATAGGTTCTATCGATTAAGATTTTATGTTCGAATTATTTTTTATCAGCGCGTCACTCAAATCAAATTTGGCTCGATATAAAAATTCTGTTGCGTTAATAGGCAAACTTATAACTCAGGCCAGCACTCAAAAGTAGATCTTGACCCTCAGTAATGCTGCGCCCGAACGTAATGTCATATTGTAGATTCCATCCTGCTAAATAAGTAAACCCAGCATCCCAATAATGATTCGCCGCAGAATGTTCAGGGGCGTCCCCATAGAGCTCTACATAGGCACCAATATGATTGCTTAGGGCATAACCGTAGGCCACAGTGTAAACAAAAGCCATTCCGGTATGGTCACCAGACCACTGACCGCCTAAATTATAAGCAATTCCTGACCGATCCGAGAGCTCGTGGCCCACTGAAAATCGAAAATCTGCACCAGTTGTTTGAGGTTCAGGAGTCATGCCTTCGGGGGTACTGGTGCTAAATGGGAGGTAGAGATGTCCTAAAAATCCAAAGTCTGTTCCGGAGCGGCCTTCGAAAAGATTTATTTTGATCCCTGCCAGCATTGGGGTGAAACTTTTAAAGTCCGAAGAAACTTCTGTGGCGCCCATTTTAGAGGTCAACTGATTGTCCTCATAATTAACCGCCAGACGTAATTCGAGATTTTCGAGCAGTCCGATGCGCGCGAGGGTCGTGTTGTAACCCAAAGTTTCTGCGGTGGTGCCGTTTTCTTCAAATCGCGTGTAATAGGCACCGGTCTCGATTTGAATAAACCCAGGTTCAACCGTATTTGGCGACTCTGTGGCATCCGGGCGATCGGTTATGATGCTGTGGTCAGTCGTCGTCTCAGGATTATTCTCTAGAGGAGTTCCTTGGGGCGTTTTAGTGGGATTTGTCTGCTGCGCCACTGCCGTAGCCGACCCAATAAGGAATAGAGATAGGGTTAATATTTTAACGAGGCTGTACATAAATATTGGTTGAAATTATTTTTGATATAAAATGGGTTTTTTGGTCAATGACTACAGTCATGGATTCATCAAACGGCTCTTTGTCAAGGACTGTGATTAAACTCCCTAATTTAATATTTTTTTGACTCAGATATTTTAAGAAGGCATCATCCGTATCCTTTATGCCCATGAGAACACATCGACTATTTGGCTCTTGTTCACAGAGTAGGATTTTATTGATTTGCTCGATATTGCCTTTGTCATCTGGGATAGGGTCTCCGTGGGGATCGACCTTGGGACAACCTAAAAACACATCAAGCCGTTCGACAAGATCCGGACTCTTGATGTGTTCTAATTGTTCTGCAATATCGTGTACCTGATCCCAGCCAAAAGCGAGTTTCTCTACAAGAAACACCTCCCAGAGTCTGTGTTTGCGTACAATTTGGCTGGCAATATGACGCCCCTCGGGGCTTAGCTGCGCGCCTTTGTATCGGGTATATTTAACCATGGACTTGTCATGGAGTTTTTGCAACATGTCCGTGGCAGAAGAGGGCTTGGTCTCTAAGCGTTCAGCCAGGGCAGTGGTACTCACGCGCTGGTTCTTACCAGCGGATAGCTGATACATAGCTTTGAGGTAGTTTTCTTCGGCACGCGTCATTATAAGGCAAATATAAATAATTTTTTAGACAAGACTAAAATTATAGTTAAAGAAATAAGTAAATACGATCGAATTTTAAATATAAATTGAAATAAAAACAGCAGGTAAAATGTGTCGTTATGGCGATTTATTTACGATAAATGCTTAAAAAGCAGAATATTTTATCAAAAATGATCCAAAAACACTATTTTTTGGACTAAAGTCGTATTGGGATAAAATTTAGAAGCCGCGCTCTTTTTGAATGCGCTCATAAGCCTGTTGAACGGCACGGAATTTTTCTTCAGCCCCCTTGCGATAGGCTTCATCCATATCTTGAAGCTTATCCGGATGGTATTTCTTTACCATAGTGCGGTAGGCTTTTTTAATGTCAGAAACCGAGGCCGTTTTAGGGACCTCAAGTATCTCGTATGCACGATCTGGGTTGTCAAAAAACATGGCCTTTATACTGCCAAAATCCTGGAGGTTAATGGAGAACGCCCGGGCTATGTTTTCGAGTTGTGTCACCTCTGATTCCGAAACAAGACCGTCTGCATTGGCTACGCTAAAGAGAAAGTGAAGTACTTGTAGTCGTGTTTCATAGGTCAAAACACGCTTTAGTTCCAGGGCAATCGCGCTGCCAGAAACCCCAGATTTTTTTATTTCTTCATTAAACAGGCGAAAGGTTGTGTTGGCACGTTCTTTCCCGTAAGCTTGGACAAAGTAACGGCGCACAAAATCGAGTTCACTTTGTTCTACTTTTCCATCGGCCTTAATGACCACTGAGGCCAAGGCCAAAAGTTTAAGTTCAAACTCGGCAGGGATATTTTGTCTTGTGGGGCGTCCAAAGGAGCCGCCTCGTCCGGGATAAATTTTACCCGCATTCATATTGTCGATGATATTCCCGATAATAAATCCCAATATAGCCCCCGGCCAGCGGAAGTATACCATACCAAGAATACCTAAAAACCAACGGATCATAGTCGAAAAAGAGCAGTTTTACAAGGCACCAAAGATAGGAATTTCGAACATATAAGAGATTCCTTATCTGTATAGGGGACTCTGCTGATTTGATGAGGTCAGAAGTGATTTATTAATTATCTTTGACACAAAATTGTTACACAGAAAAAATCCAAAATATGTATCCAGCTGAAATTGTTAAGCCAATGCGTGAAGACTTAAGTCTTTTCGGGTTTAAAGAGTTATTTACTGCCGATGAGGTTCATGCGGCCATTGATCAAGAAGGCACTGTTTTAGTCGTGGTGAATTCCGTTTGTGGTTGTGCTGCTGCCAATGCGCGTCCTGGGGCAAAAATGTCTTTAATGAACGATAAAAAGCCCGATCATTTGACGACTGTATTCGCAGGAGTAGATTTTGAAGCCGTTGATGCAGCGCGTGCTGCTATGGTTCCTTTTCCGCCGTCGTCACCGTCAATCGCTTTGTTTAAAGGCGGAGAATTAGTGCATATGTTAGAGCGACACCACATCGAAGGACGCAGTGCCGAAATGATCGCGGCTAACCTAAAAAGTGCTTTCGACGAATTCTGTTAAGTCTTAGGTCGAGGTTTGAGGATTACCGCTCAGTTCGCCTTATTGTTGCCAAATAAACTAAACTGCTCGTTATTTCTAATGACGAGCAGTTTTTGTTCGCCGTCTATAGTGATCGGTTTTAAATGTCTTAAATTTCCATCTAACATCAGTCCTGTGTCCTTAGCCGGAATCACATCGAAATGAGTTCCATTCCATTTTAGAGCTGTTCCTATGGAGGCGTCATAGCGACTGAACTCTGCATCAGTCCCGTAATAATTACCCCCGACAATGACTTCAGTTGTGCCATCCCCGTCTAAATCCCATGAAATGGCAGTATTTAAAACTGACCATTGTGTTTCAAAGGGTAAGGATTGCATCTCAAATCCCCCTTTTCCATTATTGATAAACACCGTATGCTCAAAATTATTTGCCTCGAGGTACCCCGCATCTTTTAACTCAGCCTCGGTAAATATATCCTCGATTTTCGCCCGGGCATAGGGGGCATAACGCGTAAAACGCTTTTTCAAAAACACCATATGATTTAATAATCGATCTCGATTTAAAATAGGATAACTTTCCCCTTCGACATAAGTACAAAGAATGGGGTCGATACTTTTGTTGTTGTCGAAATCCTTATAATAAAGGGTTGTAGGTTCTTTAGCAGAGGCCTTGAAAATTGAATTCAATCCTAAATTACCCGCGATAAGGTCCTGATAACCGTCCCCATTCACATCCATCGCAGAGACAGAATGCCACCAACCGATATTTTTATCCAGACCATACGACGCTGTTTGATCAGCCCACTTTCCATTTTCAAGTCCTAAAATTGTTATGGGCATCCACTCACCAGACAAGACTAATTCAGGAGTGCCGTCATTGTTTAAATCGGTAAAAACGGCATCATTGACCATCCCAATAGATGAATTTTCAGAAAACCAATTGTTGGATTGATCTGTAAATTGGCCATTGTTATTCTCAAGAAGTGTACTTTGGGGCATTTCAGGATAACGGCCTGGGGTGACATAGCTGCCTACAAATAAATCGACATCCCCATCTCTATCATGATCAAAAGGCACCACGACGCCGCCCGAATGATAAACTGAGGGTATGGCCTTTTTGTCCCGCACGAAGTTTCCTGTCCCATCGTTGATATAAAGTCGATCTTGTAAGCGAACATCGTTTAAGGGAAATTCATTGCCTCCACTAACGACATAAAGATCCATATCGCCATCGCCATCGGCATCAAAAAATAGGGCGTCTACATCTTCACTGGCTTTGTCGGCTTCAAAAACAGTGGATGATTTTTGCCATCGGCCTCCAGGTTTTTGAATCATAAGACGACCACTTTCGTAGGCCGCCCCCCCGATGTAAATATCCTCCAGACCATCCTTGTTGACATCGCTTACG
>DDCS01000051.1 GCA_002335345.1 Flavobacteriaceae bacterium UBA2000
GGGTTGGTGGATTACACAGGGTTTTGGCGTGCAACTGCACGGTATGCGGTTTAACGAACACGTTAGATTTTGAGGTTATACTTTATGTCGACAGGCATAGTTCGAATTGTATTGATTGTATTTTGAACATTGAATTCAGAAGTTTGATTATTGCAAGGCTAGCTATACTTTCAGTCTTGTTGATTGTTTTTTGACCACTCGGCAAGGAAATCGGCGGTAAGCCTAATCTTCTTTCCGTAGTTTTCTACTACTCCAGCAGATTTCAATCGACTGACCGTCGCACTCATAGAGTTTCGATTAGTTTTATTGCCCGCAATTCGCCTCGATCTTAATGCATTTAAGACAATTAGGTTTCTACTTTTGGGCCGCTGATCATTTAACAGATCAAGTGTAATAAAAGTCATATATCCGACGCTAATATCCCATTTCTTTGCAAACTTTTTAGGCAAGACATCTAGACGTTCTTTTTCTTTCAGTCCGAATGTGAGCAAATAATCTGCCCCCAAATCTAAGGCGCTTGGTTCGGCAATAAACGCTTCTACTTTAGCCACGCACTCAATTCCCAAAACCTTTCTAACCGGTTCACTCGAAATCTGTGAAATAGCCGTTTGCGGACTGCATCCAAGTATTGCAGACAAGAAACTTAGCCAAATATTCTTGAGGTCCTCGGTCGTGTCTTCATAATATAATGCATCATCATGTTTATCCTGTGCCAGCACGACACCAGAATTATCACCAATTGGAAATATCGAAATTCCGATCAAGGTGCAGCTGCCTCCATTACAGATTATATTCTGCGGCGATACCCTCCCATGATGTAACCCTTGCCTATGCAAATATTGCAATGCTTGGAGACACTGCCGCAACCAACCCTGAACTGAGGTCGGGTCAGCGTCTGCCATACTCTGATCAAGACTTGATCCAGGCACCCAATTTCGACTTACTGCGTAACTATCATTATGTGGAATATGATCCACATCAAATATACGCTCAAGCGACGGATGAAAGCCTTGCATCAGCATTGAAAGGCGGGACTGCACGTGGGGCCAACGGCTTTCTGCTTCACTAACTATCTCTATAACGCAATCAAATTGACCATCATTATGTTTAGCACTCCAAGTTTCTGAAGACTGCGTAGTACTAAGGCGCTCTTCAAGAGTATACTTACCCGAGAGCATCTCACCTTCATTTGGTTCCAAACTTGATTCTAGCTCAGTGCCACTGATCAAGCGCGCCAGTTGGAACTTTAAGACTTCAAGATTTTCTGTACTTTCATCCTCAAACCAATCTGAGATGAGATTATCACCAATTACTTTTGAAGCTTTGCCAAACAAGCGTCTAACCGTTTCTGCCGGGGCATCAATTTCACTTTGAAGGAAACTTGTGTAAAAAGTAACCTCGCAATCATCAGAAACTAGCAGCTCAGATACATCACAATTACATAACGCAAGGCCTCGTGCGTAAATTTGTTCAATCGACGTAAGCGCAAAACGAAGGATCTTAGCCACATCTTTGGGCTCCGGATTCGCATTCAAAAATTCTTCCAGTGCCAGCCCTCGGGGTTTTCGGATAGCCAGAGCGACCTGTTCATCCAACCGCATTAATGGTGCACTAACTGGAACGCCTAGCACACCTGAAAGTTGCTCTAACCGTACGGCCTGATCCTTGAGCCTCTCAATGTCAAAACTTGCTGTAGATGATGTGGTATCTACCTCTTTGACAATCCACTCAGTTTTAAGATCCCCTTGCTCATGCACAGCATCCCAAATTTTTATTTGTCCGTCTGTACCGGTTTGCTTAATTTTATTAAAACCAGAAATGTTTGATTTCTTGGATGGAACCTTACCGATATTTCCTAGTACGTCGATGGCTTTTCTGCGCTGTGACACTGTTATCGTGTAACCATAATCAGTCGTGCAGAACTCTTTTTCGGTTAGTGCATTCACAATAGAATTAGCATCAAATACTCCCAGGTTTTCTTGAGATTTTTTTATCTCGATACCAGAGCCTTGGTGGCCTGTTATGAAAACCATACCCTGACACCACGGAGCGTGTTCTTCTCGCAGAAGTGTTGCTCTAATTCTGCCAGCGTAAACTCGGGAAATTCCATTCGCTTTTGAAAGTGCATTATCAACGCGCCTACCATCTAATAACCAAGAGTTAGCGTCCACAGATAGCCTGCCTGTGTATCCTTTAACGTCTATCAGATAAATCGCATATTTTCCAAAAACGAGAGCGTCCACCTCTTTCAAAACGCCAGTCGGAGTCGGAATTTCTACATTTGTGATAAGCAAGTATTCATGCGGCAACTTATCTTCTAGAAATTCAAATGCCCAGGTCTCTGCCGCGTTAACAGGTTGGCCAATTTTTATATGCTTCGCCATTTAATTGTTTACTTCTGATAATCAATAACGAAAGCGCCTGGCCATCCACCACGAAGATTAATGGATACGTCAATTTTTTCCATTATTTGGATGGTGCTTTTGACGGAAATTAAAATTTTCTCGTAATGAACAGCATCTTTCTCAGTTAATTTTTGACCTGGGCTTCCATTTCTGGGCAGCCTATCTTTCAGCCATTTTTGACAGACCTGATACCCTCCAATCTGAAATCCCCAAATATCTTCAGTAATATTCCTAAATCCAACAGTTTTTGCTGCATTTATCCATACAGAGTTATTCGAATATGATACTTTCTCAATATTAGCGGGTAAAGTTCCCACTTTCAAATCACCATAATTTTTTAGATCAGGAGATTTCATTGTGTGCAACGATACTAGTTTTTGCCCAAGAGCTACCAACTCTTCAAATAATCCAATGTCTTTAGCGATATGTACGCGCGGGAAGTCTATCGTTAAAAGCTCTCCGTATTTATTTCTATATTCAGTGCTATGAAATATAGAATATATATAGAAAAAAACTTTCTCTGGTGTGACAATAGCATTCGCACCCAGCGATAGCTCAACCGCTTTCAAGAAAGCTGGGTTTATGTTTGACTTTTGCTTAGTTTCAAATAGCGAACCAGATCCATTTAAACGGTCGTCCTTAATCCACAAAGGAAATACGATTGTATTTCGATCATGCGAAGCAACCTTATATTCTGCGCATTCCGAAGTAACAAAAACGTTGTTGTAAGGTAAACGGGTAACTCTTCTTGTAGTAAGTAAACCAATATTATCGCCATCAAAAAATTGGGAAGTGATACGCTCTCTCATTATAGTACAAACATGTTTGTTGAAAACGGTATATCGATAGTCAAATGGTCGGTATAAGCATTTTTTAACGGAGTTCAAAACATTGACTGCCGGTAACTCATCCCTAGCCTTTTCGAAGTTCCATTGATTTGTAGAACAAAACCTGTACTTAGACCGCAGTTCTGAATCACTTATTTCTGAATTTAAGAAATCAAAAACATTATCCAAGAGTCTTTGTTTTGAGAAGGCGATTGCAAAACGGTCTTGTTGTGTCACAAACCCTGCACCATAGGCTCTGTGATTATCAGCTTTTCTATCTCCTGTGCCAAAGATATCATATAAATGCCATCCCTTTTCAAACTCAGAAATAAGATTTTGGTTTACGTCGATAAACAAAAAGTGAGGTGCGGCTGGGTAAATATTTTTAGTTTCAGCTAGCCGTATGCTATGTGTATCTAGATACAAATAACGTCCTGCCCTACTGCCCCAAACATCATTATAAAAGCAGCTTCTTTCAGGAGTTTTCACCCCAGTTTTTGTGAACAAAGATATTACAACCCCTTGCTGAATATCGAACACATTCTCATTAGACATACCTACGGGCGGCGTTGCAATTTTTCGAGAATCTCCATGGAGGTTAAATAAATGAATATTGTTAAAGTCACTCATAATCGAAGATCGCATATCTCTAAAAATTGGGCCGTCTAAAAAGCCATTATTTGAGATGACAGCTACAATTCCGGTATTAGTTTTTTGAATTTCAGAATGGCACAAGCGCAAAAACTTAGCATAATCGTCGGACAATGCTTGGATTTGTGTCTCTTCCGCCCTAACCGTTACCTTATAACATTCCATAAGGTTTGCAATCCACCGTCCACTATTTTGTGATGATTTTGAATATGGCGGATTTCCGATCACAACCGTGAATCTTTGATCACTCTTGATCGTATTTGCTGCCTCCGCTTCATGTGCTACGGCAGGTATTGCGAAAGCAAAAGTTCCAGAAAAATCTTTAGCAGGCTCAAGAGCATTTGTAAGATATATGCGTGCACGTTCATCGCTCTTAAAACGATAACCAGTCTCATAAAGTTTGAGCCCAATTTTCATATGCGCTATAGCATATGGGGCCATCATTAGCTCATAGCCATGTAGCCGTGGTAGTAGGTGCTCTGGCACATATTGGTTCCAGAATTCCTTAATCTGAGCTTCTCGATTACCTTGCTTCTGCCATTTAGCAGTCATCGTTTTGTAAATGAGATCAATGACCTCTACTGGGAAAGTACCTGTGCCAGTGGCTGGATCAAGAATTTGGACAAAAGCCTGATCGGGAGAAGTGCCTTCTGGTATTTCTAAGTCTGCTGTCCGTTCCGCCAACTCTCCCCAAGTAGTCGTATCAGCAAGCCCATCTTCTAATTCAAATTCTGTCCGCAACTGCTCGTCTACTGAACGGACGATGAAGGAAACAACTGGTTGCGGCGTATAAAAAACACCTCGGTCTTTCCTGATTTTACTATCATACTCTTGAAGGAAGCCTTCGAAGAAATGCATAACAGGATCTTCTTTTTGATTGCGATCCCCAAAGTCGCGCAATACGGCTTCCATGTTTGTATTATCGAGTAAATCAACAACTTCATTGATGCCTAACTCATCAAAATCTAACCCCACACCGCTACTATGACTACGGCCTCCCACATTTAAAAATGTCTCCATTAAATCTCTGAGAAACGGGTTGGTGATTGGTATTTGGGTATGGGCTGCATCCGCCGTATTTGCTTTTGGATTAATGATGCGGGCCGACAAAAGACCATATGCGATTGTCTGGGCATACATGTCGGAAAAGGAATCTGTGTCGAGGTCCGAAATCAGATTTTCCTTAAATACTGACATAAGCTTATGAATTGGGCCTTCATCACTTTCAATGGCAAGTACTTCGCGTAACCTGGTTCGGACTGCTAAAGCCAACTGTCCAAGTCGCTCAGCCATTTCTTTGGAACTTTGAATGACTTCACGATTTTTAAGCGTAAACGCATCTCGCCACTGGGCTCTCCACGCGTCACTGTCGGTTGGGTCGTCAGGCCATATCAGTTTTTCGCGCAGCGTCTCTATGACGTAATCAATTTTAAGCCCAGTATCATCGTCGTCCCAACCCAGGACTTTTAGTATAGGAAGATCAGTTTTCTTTGGATTGGCCGCAAAATGCGCAAACGAGATACTCTGTGTCCCAAGGTTGCCTGTTTGAGAAATCAATAAAAGATCGCTCTCATGCCATGACGCTCGGTCGCCTGAATTACTGGTAGACCGTTTCTTAAGCACCAACTTACTTAAAAGCCTTCGAAGCGCGACAACCGGCAGTTTGTTATCATCAAAGCGTATGAAAAAAATGCCCCAAGGCTGGTCTTTATCCAACGGTCTAAGACGACGTATTTCTAGGAACTTTGGTGCAGTCTTTTCATCCAAACCGAGTTCTGCTGCAGAATACTC
>DDCS01000095.1 GCA_002335345.1 Flavobacteriaceae bacterium UBA2000
TATTGATGAGGTACACATGCTTTCCTCGGCTGCTTTTAATGCTTTTCTAAAGACCCTTGAGGAGCCGCCTGCTCATGCCATATTTATTTTGGCCACCACAGAAAAGCACAAAATTATCCCCACCATATTGTCGCGTTGTCAAATATTTGACTTCAAACGCATCACCGTGGAAGATATCAAAGAACAATTACAATTTGTGGCTCAAGCCGAAGGCATACAAGCCGAAGATGATGCGCTGCATTTGATGGCGTTAAAAGCCGATGGCGCGATGCGTGATGCGCTTTCAATCTTTGACCGAATCGTCAGTTTTTGTGGCCATAAGATCAGCAGAACTGCAGTGGCCGAAAACTTGCATATTCTCGATTATGCTTACTACTTCAGCATTACTGATTTGATGCTACAAGGAAGTATTCCTGACCTACTGTTACAACTCGATGAAATTCTCGCACAAGGTTTTGATGGACAACACTTTATCAATGGGTTATGTTCCCATTTCAGAGATTTATTAGTGGCCCAAACACCCCAAACGATTCGTCTTCTGGAGGTCGGAGAAAATGTAAAACAAGATTACGCAAGACAATCCCAAGCCGCTGATCGTTCCTGGCTCCTGAGCGCCTTAGATATTGCCAATCAGTGCGCGTTAAGTTACAGAAACAGCCGAAATCCGCGTTTACTGGTCGAATTATGCCTGATGCAGCTCGCTTCTCTAAATGATTTAGAGCAAAAAAAAAAGCCCACTAACCAACCGTATATAATCCCGGCGCGCAAATTAAAGGCCCGAGCCGTAGTTGAGCCTGCAGCCACTGCTGTGGCTGAACCCGAAGCCTCTCTAGAGACTGACCCTTTGGCCTCAGTTGTCGCTGAACCCGAAATCCCTGTCGTGGCTGAACCCGAAGCCTCTGGAGAGACTGAACCTATGGCCTCAGTTGTCGCTGAACCCGAAATCCCTGTCGTGGATGAACCAAAAAGCCCCGCTAGCCCGGAATCTGCTCCAACAGCCGAAGCGGAGCCAGCCCGAGGAGCGCCCGATCGAGGGGCAAAGCCCGACAAGCCGCGAAAAATTGACCTCAAAATTGAAGGCGTGAGAGCCGGAGTTTCGTCGCTTTCTCTTAAAAGCATTCAAGAAAAAAGACACCTTCAAGCCCAGCAAAAGGCTTCAGGACCGGCTCCTGGGGTAAAACGAAATAAAGAATTTAACGCTGAATCGTTTTTATCGGCCTGGAATACCTTCGCCAATCAGATCAAAGAAGAAGGAAAGTTCAATTTGCACTCGCATTTGACCATGGAAACACCAGTGCTTAAAGGAACTGATATTTTATTGACCTACCCCAATGACACCATACGGCTCGAAGTGGAACGCGATCAAGGCGCACTTTTAGCTTTCTTAGCCAATGAACTCGAAAACGATCATCTTAAAATAAAAATTACTGTCGTGGAAAGCGCCGTTAAGCGTTATGCGTACACCCCAGAAGAAAAATACGCGCAGCTCAAAGAACAAAACCCACTACTCGATGTCTTGCGCAGCAGTTTAGATCTTGATGTTTAATGAATTAAAAAATGAGTCAAACGAATCAGTCCGCGATGTTGGGACTAAAATTACCCACGGATCCACGCTGGGTCAATATAGTCGCAAAAAACATAGATGAAATATTAACCGATCACGCATATTGTGAACAAAAAGCGGCATCGACGGCGATTTCATTGATCATTGGCTATCCTGGATACACGGAACTGGTCGCTGAAATGACGCTGCTCGCTCAAGAAGAAATGAGTCATTTCAAAATGGTTCATGATCGAATTATAGAGCGTGGCGGACATCTCGGACGCGAGCGCAAAGACGCCTATGTCAATACGTTAATGAAGTTTTTCCCAAAAGGCGGCAGTCGTAATGATCAACTCATCCACCGCTTACTTTATGCCGCGCTGATAGAAGCCAGAAGTTGCGAGCGCTTTCGATTATTAAGCGAGGAACTCGAAGACAAAAAGTTAGCCGATTTTTATCGCAAATTGATGATCAGTGAAGCGAATCATTACACCATGTTCCTGAAGTTTGCGCGTCAATATGGTCAAAGAGAGGTCGTGGATCAAAAGTGGAAGGACCTCTTAGAATTTGAAGCGCAGATTATGAAAGATCTGAGCAAAACAGAGCTCATTCACGGTTAATTAATCCTCAAAAAGGGTCTTAAGGTCGTGTCCTTGAGTTGAATCTTGGTACATGCGTTTGACCATGCCATCGGCCAATCCTATCTTCGGAACATAAATGTTTTTCGCACGACTCCATTTCATGGCCGACAAGTAAATTTTAGTCGCCGGAATAATCACATCGGCACGATCGGGATTCATCTCTAATTCGTAGATTCTCTCGTGATAGGTCATCGATTTTAGCAGCTCAAAATAATTCACCAAGAAAAAATAGCTCAGTGGCTTGCCCAGTTTCTTACCGCTATTGGTGTAAATGCTATTGATGTTTCCTCCAGAACCGATCACATTGATTTTGTCATATCCTGCAGTAACCTCTGTGATCCAAGCCTTTACTTCATCCCACATAGACTCGCGGACCATATCGTTTAGAATGCGAACCGTTCCGAGCTTAAACGAGCGTGAAACGATAACACGGCCTTCACTATAAAGGGTAAATTCTGTACTCCCTCCACCGACATCTACATATAAAAAAGCTTTTTCAGTCCCAATAAAATGACCAAAATCAGTGGCGGCAATAAGATCAGCTTCTATCTCCCCATCAATGATTTCAATCTGAATTCCCGTAGCTTCCCGGATCCGTGCAACAACTTCTGCCCCGTTACTCGCCTCACGCATGGCCGAAGTCGCGCAAGCTCGATAGCGCAATACATTGTGATTTTTTAGCAATAATCCATAGGCACTCATGGCGTCGATCATTCGATCAATACTGATTTTTGAAATAGCGCCATTTAAAAACACATCGGCTCCCAATCGAATAGGGACGCGTACCAAAGAGGTTTTTTTAAACCGCGGGGGTTTGTCATCCATCGTGGTCACGGTCGTGACTAAGAGTCGAATTGCGTTAGACCCGATATCAATCCCACCATATTTTTCTATGAGCATCATTCCGAGGCCAATTTATTTTGGTAGTATTCATAAATGGCAAACTGCGAACGTATCGCCGGTCCTCCTTCGCGCACATAGGCATTGTCTTGAGTTGCAGAAATCAGTCGGGCTTTGACATTGTCCTGCCAGCTTATATCAAAGGTATCCTGAAGTTCTTGTTGAATTTCTAAATCATAAATAGGACAACTAATTTCAACACGCGTGTCTAAATTTCTGCCCATGATATCTGCCGAGGAAATAAAATATTTAGGCTCATTATTATTGTTGAATATATAAAGCCGTGTATGCTCCAAAAATTTATCGACAATGCTAATGACTTCAATGTTTTCACTTTGACCTTTGACCCCCGGGATTAAGCAACAAATTCCGCGCACAATAATCGTAATAGAGACTCCGGCTTGACTCGCCTCATATAATTTATCAATCATGCGGTAATCACTTAAACTATTGAGCTTTAATTGAATTCCTGCGGCTTTACCTTCCCTCTTATTTATGACCTCATTGTCAATTAAACGCTCCCAAACGCCGCGGGTATAATGTGGAGACACCACTAAATGTTTATAGGTTTTTACCCGGTAATTGACGTCAAAGAAATTAAATACCTTATTGATCTCTTTTGCGATGCCTTCATTGGCCGTGAATAAGGTATAATCTGTGTAAATACGGGCTGTGCTTTCATTAAAATTACCTGAGCTCAAAAAGGAGTATCGCTTGATTTTACCGGCCTCGAGACGTTCAATAACGCATGCCTTACAATGGACTTTTAGCCCTTTTACCCCAAAAATCATACGCACGCCTTCTTCCTGCATTTGTTCGGCATAATGAATATTGGCCACCTCGTCGAATCGAGCCCGCAATTCAATTTGAACCACGACGTCTTTACCATTTTTCGCGGCATTTATTAAGGAACTCGCGATATGAGACACTTCGGCTAATCGATAAATCGTAATTTTGATTGATTGTACTTGTGGATCCAAGGCGGCCTCGCGAAGAAACTTTACCACATATCTAAAACTCTGATAAGGCGCATGGAGTAAATAATCTTTTTTGGCAATTTTAGCCAACAGACTGCCTTCAAAACTCAGTCCTTTTATGCGCAAAGGAACCTTGACTTCATAAAGTAAATCTTGACGACCAAGACTCGGAAACTTCATATAATCACGTCTATTGTGATATCGCCCTCCTGGAATAACACTATCGGTACTTTCGATGTTCATTTTTTCCATCAAAAAAGCCAACATTTCAGGATCTATCTCTCGATCATAAACAAAGCGCACGGGATCCCCTGCGCTTCTTCTGGCGACACTCTTAGATATTTTTTCCAAAAAACTGCGACTCAAATCAGAATCAATATCCAATTCTGCATCACGCGTAATTTTTATCATGAAAGCAGAGATCTCTTTGTAGGCGAAAATACTGAAGATGATCCCAAGACAATGACGAATTAAATCGTCTAACAAAATGATGTATTTCTGGCCGTTTTTCTCGGGCAGAACAACAAAGCGGTCGATGACTTTGGGGATTTCTATCAAAGCGTAATTCACCGGGCTGGGCTTGTCTTGAGTCTCTTGGTTTACCTCATTCAACTCCATGCGCACGGCTAAATATGCCGCACTGTCTTTGAGCGCTGGAAAGGTTTCCAGTCCAGTCAAAATTATGGTCACCAGTGCAGGACTAACTTCACGAAGAAAGTAATCCGTAATAAAAACACTCTGTTCCTCAGTGATTTGATGTTCATTGATGATATGTATCCCCTCTTTACTGAGCTCTTTTTCAATACCACCCAAAATATCCAAACTCAACTGCTGTTGGCTAATCACGGTTTGGGTTATTTCTTCTTGTAATTCTTTGGCCGCCATACCGCCTAGCTCATTCCGTCCCAGCTTACCGGCTTCCACAATGCGTTTAATCGTGGCGTATCGCACCTTAAAGAACTCATCTAAGTTGTTCGAGAATATGCCCAAAAACCGTAACCGTTCAATAAGGGGAACCGAGGGGTCCTTGGCTTCTTGCAATACACGAGCATTGAATTGTAACCAACTTAAGTCACGATTAATAAATCGATCATAGGATTTTTTTGACTCAGTCATCATTATTTAAAGTCTCTAGGAAATATGGTTTCTCTTGTTAATCCTCTTGTAATATTTTGCCAACTATCGCAGTCAAAGTCGATAATGGTCATGCCACAAGTCGGCACGTGGTCGATACTTTTACTTCCCAGCATATTAACCAAAGCGGTAAACGCATGGTTATGCCCGACCAGCATTACAATTTTATTGCTCTGGTCTATCGACTTAATAAATTGCATTACGGATTCCCCTGAAAAATCATACAAGGCTGGATCATGAACTACATGCGCGTCTTGCACGTTAAAGGCGGTTAAAAAATATTCTGCCGTTTGACGCGTACGCATTGCGGTACTTACCCCCACAAAATCTGGGCGTTTAAGTTGTTTTTCAGCAAAATTAGACATCAACAAGGCGTCCTTTTTTCCCCGAGAATTTAGGGGTCTTTGTAAATCCTCTACGTTTGTCTCCCAAGAGGATTTGGCATGTCTTAAAAAGTAAATAGTCCGCTTCATAAGGCTTAAGGGGCTAATCGCTCAATAATCCAAGAGGCACGTGTACGGGGGGTGTAGCGCAATCGATCATGCAAGCGATTTTCTCTTCCCTGCCAAAACTCATAGTGCTCTGGAATTACTCTAAAACCACCCCAATGATCTGGACGCGGTATTTCGCTGTTTTGATATAAGGCTTCAATATCCGCGAGTCTTTGCTCAAGATAGTCCCGCGATTCAATAACACTACTTTGATCACTCACATGGGCCCCAATCTGACTTCCCCGAGGGCGTACCGCAAAGTAGGCGTCAGATTCCTCTTTGGTCAGCCGTTCAGCCGTGCCCTTTATGTGGACTTGGCGCTCAATATCTGGCCAAAAAAAAGATAGCGATACTTTTGGGTGTCGCGCGATATCTTGACCCTTTTGACTGTTGTAATTGGTAAAAAACTGAAAGCCTTGACGATCAAAACTTTTTAAGAGAACCACTCGAGTTCTGGGAAATCCATCTGCATCTAAAGTCGTGCAATGCATGGCGTTAATCTCAATATCTAATTCTAGGGCCTTAAGCGCCTCAAACCAAAGTGTAAATTGATCAAAGGGATCCGCCGCGGCATCTTGTTTGCGCAAAGCTCCCTTCTGATAGGACTTTCGATAATGATGAAGATTTTGTGACATACCCTTATTTCCTTGCAATTTACGAGATTTTAAACAGTTTGTAGAGACGCCTAATTAAATTTCAGTTAATTCTATTTGGCTCCCGTCATCCAAAGTAAATAGGGCATTTTCACGCGCCAAATAAGTTCGCGCAAATACCCCGCTCGCCTCGCTTTTAAAGTCCGCCAAATCCTTATAACGCCCCGAGTAATGCCCAAGCAATAAAAATTTTACTCCAGCGGTGACCGCCATCTCTGCGGCTTGTCTGGCACTGCTGTGTTTGGTGGTGGCGCACAAATGCTCATGCTGACTTAAAAATGTGCTTTCGTGATACAATAAACGCACTCCGCGAATTAAATCTGCCAAAGGAGGATAAAACGCCGTGTCACTGCAATAAGCATACGTAATCGGCTCGGGAGGATCTAGGGTGATGGCCCTAAAATCCACGGGCTTGCCTAATTCATCCTGAACCCACTGGCCTTGCTTAGCTTTATTGAAATAAGCCGAGGGAACCTTAAGAGCCAGAGCGGCTTGGGCATTCAAGGGGCGCAATTTAGGTTTTTGTGTGAATAAAAATCCATTAGTGTATACACGATGATCTAGTGGTAAAGTTTTAACCGTAACGATTTGATCTTCATGAATTAATACACTCTCTTTCTGATTTAATTCGTGAAAATGTAGGGGGAATTTAGTCCATGTTCCTCCCAATTTCAGGGATAACAACACGATTTCTTTTAAACCCTTTGGGCCGAATATATCCAACGGCTCACTCCGCCCTAAAAGATTGAATGTGGCAATCAGACCAAATAATCCAAAATAATGATCGCCGTGTAAGTGAGAAATAAAGATCTGCTTGATTCGGGCAAATTTGATTTTGTTTTTGCGCAGTGCGACTTGTGTGCCCTCCCCGCAATCAATCAAATACATATGCCCATCCAATTCAAGGAGCTGAGCGCTTGGTTGCGCATTTGCTTTTGGTGTTGCCGAGTGGCATCCCAATATATGCAAGCGCAGACCCATAATTAAAACCCTAAATCCCGCTCGATCTCCTCCATTTCTATAAGATCAAAAGCTTCCTCTTGGGTCGGTGCTGCGGAAAGGTCTTCCGGATAATTTTTTAATCGATCCACCTTATCTACGAGTACAAAAGATTTTTGCTGTGCCTTGTGATCACGAAATATTGGCCGCACAGCCTGGTAAACCGACTCTGATGACCAAGAACACTCTTGACAATCCAAAATCACATGGTAATCTTGCCAGTGCGCCTTATTGTCCAGAAGCTGTTTTGCTAAATCATCAACTTGATCGGATATTTTACCGATGAAAACGACCTGGTTTTTTACCGAAAACTCCATCTATTTGATCTTAGCCGCAAGTAAGTAAATAACAGCCATGCGAATAGCCACTCCGTTTTGAACCTGATCCAGTATTATCGCTTGTGGGTGGTCTGCAACCGCACTGGTAATTTCAACGCCACGATTGATTGGTCCCGGGTGCATCACAATTATTTGTTTGTCCAAAGCCTTTAAATGATCTAAAGTCAAGCCATACTGCTGCGCATATTCGCGTGTTGTTGGGAAATAACTCATGGACATTCGTTCATTCTGTACCCTGAGCATATTTACCGCATCACACCATTGAATCGTTTTCTCTAATGAAGGTTCATAGCTCACTCCCAGAGACTCAATATGTTTTGGAATTAAGGTTTTAGGACCACAAAGTTTTACCTCTGCCCCCAGTTTTTTAAGGGCAAAAATATTGGATAAAGCCACACGAGAATGCAAAATATCACCGACTATGGCCACTTTTTTACCCGCCACCGAGCCGAGCGATTCACGAATCGAATAGGCATCGAGCAAGGCTTGTGTGGGGTGCTCATGGGCTCCGTCACCGGCATTGACAATCCGAGCATTGACATGCTTAGACAGAAATATTCCCGCGCCAGGGTTCGGATGGCGCATCACCACCATATCCACTTTCATGGCCAAGATATTGTTTACCGTATCGATCAAGGTCTCCCCTTTTTTTACTGATGAGGAGGCTGCAGAGAAATTCACCACATCAGCCGAAAGTCGTTTTTCGGCCAGTTCAAAGGATAATCTCGTGCGCGTGCTATTTTCAAAAAATAAATTGGCTATGGTAATGTCCCGAAGCGAAGGAACTTTTTTGATGGGACGATTAATAACCTCTTTAAAATGATCAGCAGTTTCAAAGATCAATTCAATATCCTCAGTGGTGAGGTATTTAATGCCGAGTAAATGCGATACACTTAATTCCTTCATAGATTATTGTTCCACTAAATAAACTGCGTCTTCTCCATCCTTTTCTTCCCAGCGTACTAAAACTTTTTCACCATTAATCGCATCGACTTGTCGTCCTCGATAATCAGGTTGAATTGGCAAATGGCGGCTAAATCGACGATCAATCAACACCAAAAGTTCAATTTCTTCTGGGCGACCAAAACTTTGAATTGCGGTAAGGGCGGATCGGATACTTCGTCCCGTAAACAAGACATCATCGATAAATACCACTTTTTTACCCTCTACAATAAAATCAATCTGTGTCTTGTTGGCTTCCAAAGGCTTTTCAGAGCGGCGAAAGTCATCTCTAAAAAAAGTGATGTCCAAATAGCCTAGGGGCACGTCTTTTATTCCATACTCATCAACAAGTAACGCCTTAATGCGTTCTGCTAAGTACACACCTCTGGGCTGTAACCCAACGAGCACAGTATGTTCAAAATTGTTATGATTTTCAATAAGTTGACAGGCCAAACGATGTAGTGCGATCTGGATTTCCGTAGCGTTTAATAGCACTTTTTGGCTCATGTGAAAAGATCTGAATCGGATTCAGGGGTCAAATTTAAGCGTTTTTGGATAATTTTGGCCTATAATCCGATATAATCTCAAATTGCCAGTTGAGACTCAGGGGAATTAGATCCCTATTAAACTGAATAATTATCCGCTGATTTAGCCCTTGAATTGGGAAAATGGAAACAATAAAAAAACCCGGTAGCGCAGCTACCGGGTTTTGTATTAAGTACAGATGACTTAGATCATTACTGACCTTTACCTTCCATTTTATCCTTAATTTCTTGAAGCTTAGCATTGGCATCCCCCAAAGTTGGCTTTGATTCTTCCGCTTGCTGGGCAGCAGCTTTAGCCGCTTTTTTGACAATCTTAGCCTCTTCTTCTTTGTGAATCGACATATGAGAAGCAACGACCTTCTTGAAGTCCTTATTGAACTCAATAATGACAAATTCTGCTTCTTCTCCTGCTTTTAGCATAGTGCCGTCTTCTTTCGCCAAATGACGCTTAGGAACAAATGCTGTAATGTCATCATTAAAGTTAATCACCGCACCTTTATCTACCATTTCGTCGATTTTGGTGGTGTGTTTAGTTCCTAAACCAAACTCAGCCTCATACTTATCCCATGGGTTATCCATAGTTTGTTTGTGACCTAGACTTAATTTGCGACCATCGACATCCAATTCAAGAACGACAACCTCGAGCTTTTCACCGATTGAAGTAAATTCACTTGGATGCTTTACTTTCTTAGTCCAAGAAAGATCACTGATGTAAATCAATCCATCAATACCTTCTTCAAGCTCTACAAATACACCAAAGTTGGTGAAGTTGCGCACAATTCCTTTGTGCGTAGAACCTACAGGGTACTTTTTGGTAATATCCGTCCATGGATCTGGAGTCAATTGCTTAATCCCTAAAGACATTTTGCGCTCTTCGCGGTCAAGAGTTAAGACAACAGCTTCTACCTGATCACCCACGTTTACAAAGTCTTGGGCACTGCGCAAATGTGTAGACCAAGACATTTCACTTACGTGAACCAATCCTTCTACTCCTTCAGCAACCTCTACAAAAGCACCGTAATCAGCGATTACAACAACTTTTCCTTTAACATGGTTCCCTATTTTTAGTTCATCACCAAGAGCTTCCCATGGGTGCGCGCTTAACTGCTTCATACCCAATTGGATTCTTGTTTTATCTTCATCAAAGTCCAAGATAACCACGTTGAGTTTTTGATCAAGCTCCACGATTTCACTTGGGTGGTTGATACGCGACCATGATAGGTCTGTAATGTGTACCAATCCATC
>DDCS01000140.1 GCA_002335345.1 Flavobacteriaceae bacterium UBA2000
GCCTCCAGAATTAGCAGCAGATATATACAATACCGGGATTTATCTTGCCGGAGGAGGATCCATGTTGCGTGGACTAGACAAGAGACTTTCTCAAAAAACAGATCTTCCTGTTTATATCGCAGAAGACCCCCTAAGAGCGGTCGTTCGTGGCACCGGGATTTGCCTGAAAAATTTAGCTAAATACAAAAGTGTATTGATCAAATAAAAGAGCACATCCTCCGACATGCAGCAGATTATTGAATTTTTTATCCGCAATAAAAATTTTCTGTTGTTTTTGGCGCTCTTTTCTCTGGGTTATTCCCTGACCCAAAAGGCTCATTCAGGACTTTATACCCGCAATATTGCCTCGACCAATAAAATTACTGGATCAGTATTTTCGTGGCTCACCGACAAACGCAGTTACTTTGCCCTTAGAGAACAAAACGAAGAATTAAGCGCTGCAAATACACAGTTGTTGTTGCAATATTATCAATCGAAACAGGAACATCCGGACCGTAGTCATGGACTGAATGCTGAGTTACTTAGCAATGGTGCGGCTCTGGATTCTCTGGAAGGGCGTGCTTTGAACATAATACAAGCCCACGTGATCAATAATACTTATCACAGACGAAAAAACACACTAACTATTGACAAAGGGAGTAAAGACGGGGTTGTTCCCGATATGGGCGTCTCGAGTCCTGTGGGGATTGTTGGTATTATCACGCACGTCTCCGAGCACTTTTCTGTGGCTCAATCAATTTTGAACACAAACAGTCGTGTGGTGGTAAAGAGTAAAAATTCAGATCATTTTGGCACGTTAATTTGGGATGGACAGCGCATTGATAACTTACTGCTCACTGAAATCCCCAAGATTGCCCCCTTATCTATTGGAGACTCTCTCGTCACCGATGGAAAATCAACGATATTTCCACGGGGATGGCCTGTTGGAACAGTCACAGACATCAAACCTGCAAAGGCTCAAGATTATTTAGAGGTTAGTGTTCGTCCCTATACGGACATGAGCAGCCTCTATCACATCTATTTAATTCAAAGACCCGAAGCTCAAGAAATACGCGAACTCGAAATACTTAGTCAAAATGAATTCTAGTACGCGGTGGCTTTCAATTTCGGGACGTTTTTTAGTGGTACTGGCACTTCAGATCTTGGTTATGGACCGCATATTGCTTTTTGGCTTTGCAAATCCATTGGTTTATTGTTATTTCATTCTCTTGTATCCCCTTTCGGGGAATCGCGTTTGGTTGATCGTCTCGAGTTTTATACTCGGCTTGAGCGTAGATATGTTCAATGACACTGGTGGGGCGCACGCAGCAGCCTCAGTCTTTTTAGGGTGGATTCGCCCCACGCTTTTAAACTTTTCATTTGGGGTGAGCTATCAATACAACACGGTTAAAATTGCCAATGCCCCGATTGGCCAACAAATTATTTTTGTGCTCTCTGCGGTAATTTTACACCACCTTGTTTTGTTTTCACTTGAAGCGGGGTCTTGGACCTATTGGCTTTTGGTATTAAAGTCAACCCTAATTACAAGCCTTCTGAGCACGGTTTTAATCCTGACCGCTTTTCAGTTTTTTAATCGAAAAAATACATGAGAAAAAGCCTGCTATTTTTTCTAGTATTGATTGTTGGTTTAACCTATGTTGGCCGTCTATTTTATTTGCAAATTTACGATACAACCTATGCCCAACTTTCGGACAACAATGCCATAAGAACGGTTTTTGACTACCCCCAGCGGGGCTATATTTTTGATAGAAATGGTCAACTCCTGTTAGCCAATCAGCCGTCTTACGATGTCATGGTCGTTCCCAGGAACATGAAACCGCTTGACACCCTTGAATTTTGTGCCCTACTTAATTTAACCAAAGAAGACTTTATCTCAGCTATAGAGCGGGCAAAAAGGTACTCGCCAAATCTCCCCTCAGTGGTGGCCGCACAGCTGACAAAAAGTGAATTTGCGGGACTCTCGGAGAAAATGTACAAATACCGCGGATTCTATATTCAAAAACGCTCGTTAAGAGATTATCAGGTGAACCATTCAGCCAATGTTTTGGGATATGTTTCCCAGGTCAATGATTACACCATCAAAATGAACCCGGACTATCAAATGGGCGAACTCATTGGTGCCGCAGGCGTTGAAAAACAATACGAAGAGGTGTTGCGCGGGCAGAAAGGGATCAAGTATATTCAAAAAGATAATTTTAATCGAGATATAGGTCCATACAAAGACGGTGCTTTTGACACACCCGCAATCCGTGGTACTGATATCACCCTGACCATAGATGCCAAACTGCAGGAATACGGCGAGTCGTTAATGGTGAATAAACGCGGGGGCATCGTTGCTTTGGATCCAAAAAATGGAGAAATTCTGGCTCTGGTGGCCGCCCCAAACTACGATCCTGCCCTCCTTGTAGGACGCCAACGATCGAAAAACTTTACGAAATTGTATTACGACACGATTGCTAAACCACTTTTTGATCGTGTACTTCAAGGCGAATACCCTCCAGGATCTCCGTTTAAGACCCTGACCGCCCTTATCGCACTACAAGAACAAGTCATCACACCTAATGATTATGTGTCCTGCTATGGCGGTTACAATTACGGAGGGGTTAAACCCTTGGGATGTCATGACCATCAAACGCCTTTGGCCCTGATCGGAGGCATAGCCCATTCCTGTAACTCATATTTTGCTAATGCTTACCGCAAAACAATTGACAAATACCCAACCCCTCAAGAAGGTATTGAACGATGGCGACAACACCTCAGAAGTTTCGGGCTTGGCGATTACTTGGGCTACGACCTCCCGGCGGGCAATAAAGGACTCATTCCCGATGCCGAATTTTACAATCGCTTCTATCAATATCCCAAATATAAATGGTATAGTCCGGCTACAATTTCAAATGCTATTGGCCAAGGGGAGGTGCTTTTGACGCCCATACAAATGGTTCATTTTACCAGTGTCATTGCCAATCGTGGTTATTATTACACGCCGCATATCATTAAGAACATTGGCGGGCGTGATTCCATACCAGAGGGGTTTACCACGCGGCAAAACACCACTATTGATCCAAAGTATTTTGATCCTGTGATTGAAGGCATGGCGGACGTCTATGTCTATGGAACCGCCTCAAAACCCTACATTGGCATTCCGGGAATTGAAATCTGTGGCAAAACGGGCACTGCAGAAAACTACATAAAAGTAAACGGCAAGCGCATGCAACTTACCGATCACTCTGTATTCATTTCTTTTGCGCCAAAAGACAATCCCAAAATCGCTTTGGCGGTATTTGTTGAAAATGGTTACTGGGGTTCGCGATGGGCAGGCCGGATTGCTGGGCTGATGACAGAAAAATACCTCCGGGACAGTATCAGCCGTAAAGACATGGAACAATATGTGCTCAAGGGCAGTTTAATGAGTGAATATGAAAAACCCTATTCCGGGAAACCATTTAAAATAAATCAATAATGCGTTACCCTCAGAGCAACTCCAAAATTGATTGGTGGATCATCATCCTTTATTTTGCCCTAGTTGGATTTGGCTGGCTGAATATTTATTCGGCCTCTATGAGTACCACGCAAAACATTTGGGATTTGAATCAGATTTACAGCAAACAATTGGTTTGGATCCTTTTGAGTGTTGTCCTTATCGTTTTCATTTTAGCCGTTGAAGCCAAGTTTTATGAACGTTTTTCAAGTTTGATTTACTTATTCGCCTTAGCAGCGCTGGTTGGACTTTATGTGTTCGGACAGACCGTCAATGGGGCCACTTCTTGGTACGCCTTTGGCGGATTCAGCATTCAGCCCAGCGAATTTGCTAAAACAGCCACGGCATTGGCCTTAGGAAAATTTGTAGGAGACATACAAACCAATATACGTTCATGGCAGGATCAATGGAAATCCTTACTCATCATGCTGTTGCCTGCCCTGTTGATTATCCCCCAGCCCGACCCAGGAAGTGCCCTTGTTTACGCTGCTTTTATCTTACCCCTCTATCGCGAGGGATTGAATTATTTGTTTTTGACCTTTGCCGCAGCGCTCGGCCTATTGTTTATTGGAACCCTCTTGTTCGAGGTTCAGGGTATTGTCCTTTTATTAGTGGTCTTTTTGGGCCTTTATCTATGGCAGCAAAAACGCAAACGAAAGCGTATAAAATGGGGGCAATCCTTAATTATTCTTGCCCTCGCGATTGGCTTTGCCTATTCGGTAAACTACGTATTCTACTCTGTATTTGAGCAAAGACACCGCGATAGAATAAATTTAGTGCTGGGCAAGACCGTGGACAGCAATTCTATTGGCTACAACACCCACCAAAGTGAAATTGCCATTGGGAGCGGACGTTGGTGGGGCAAAGGTTGGCTTCAAGGGACACAGACAAAGGGTAATTTCGTTCCCGAGCAACACACCGATTATATTTTTTCAACGGTTGGGGAAGAATGGGGTTTTATGGGGGCGCTATTTTTAATCAGCCTTTTTATCGCCCTGATTTTGCGTGTACTTTATCGCGCAGAAAAACAAAAATCCATTTTTGGGCGCGTGTACGGATATTCTGTAGCGTCGATAATTTTTATACACTTTATGGTCAATATCGGTATGGTAATCGGTCTTTTACCCACTGTAGGGATTCCTTTGCCATTTATTAGCTACGGTGGTTCAGGATTGTGGGGCTTTACGATTTTACTGTTCATTTTTGTAAAACTCGATAGCGCCAACTATATCAATATTTCCTAATTATTGCTTGACATCAAGAACATCTCTAAGGGTATTGCCTAAAAGCATAAATGCCATGACTAAAATCATAATAGCAAATCCCGGAACGAGCGCTAAATAAGGTTTTCCTAAAACAATATAAGCGTAGTGATCTTTAATGATACTGCCCCAACTGGGTATAGGCGGTTGCGCCCCGATCCCTAGGAAACTCAGACCACTTTCAATCAAGATGGCCGAGGCAAAATTAGCCGCAGAAATAATAATCACAGGGGTAAGCGCATTAGGCAGTATATGACGCCAGATAATTCTCAGGTCTGAATAACCCAAGGCTCTGGCCGCAGTGATGTATTGTCTTTGTTTAACACTCATGACTTGTCCCCGAACCACGCGTGCCACCTCAACCCACATGGTTAAGCCCACAGCGATAAAGACCTGCCAAAACCCCTTACCCAGAGCAAGCGTAATGGCAATAACCAATAATAAGGTAGGGATAGACCAAGTTACGTTAATCAGCCACATAATGATTTGATCGGTTCGGCCGCCAAAATATCCCGAAATAGCACCAAGACTTATACCAATGAGCAGTGAGATCAATACGGCAATAAAGCCAACAGACAAAGAGACTCTTAACCCAATCAGCATTCTACTGAGCAAGTCTCTTCCATATTTATCGGTCCCTAACCAAAATTTATAAGGCTTAATGACCTGATCCAGTTGGAATTTTTCTCCCGGAGGAACAAGCTCGTTGAAGGCGTAAAATCTTTTTTGAGTTCCATCAGCAGTTGCCTGAAGGAGCGTCACCTCCACACCATTGGCCACTTCTTTGTATTGCGTAATGGGTAATTCTAAAACTCCTTTTGGTTTGCCATATAGAAAAGCCGCCCATTGCGAAACCTCAGGAGCCTTTAAATTAGGAACCACACACATCAAAACCTTAAATCCAGGTGGTTTTGCGGCGATAGACAAATGCATATTATTGGCATTGGGAGAGTCATCTGGCGCGAGGACATAGGCAAATAGGGCCAAAAATGTGGCCAAAAGAAGAAGGATAAAGCTCAAAAGCCCCAATGGATTTTTAATAAATTTTAAAACCCATGAGTCCGATTGCTCCTTAGCCTTAGCATGCATAAATTAATCCTGAATTTTAGCGACCTTACTGGGTCGGATATTGTTCATTTTTAGATCTGCCAATATGTGAACGGCCTCCTCCACATAGACATCTTTAGCCAAGGCCTTCTGCCAGCGTCGGTGTTGCTCGCGCAAGGTGGTGTCCTGATCCATAAGCCTTAAATCATCCTTTAAAGAGACATAATTTAACTTGTTATCATAATCCTTAATGGCCTCAAATCGCTCATTCTCTTGTTCGCGACGTTGCATTTCTGCAATGTACTCATCAAGGGTAAGACTGAGTTCTTGATCGTTTTGGTTGGTTTTAATCCATCGGGCATTTTCTTCGATAAGATTTACTTGAGCATTAGCGGTCAAGCGTTCTTTACTGCGCTCAATGGTACCCTGGTAATCAATATACCCTGGCCAAACTTCATACTCTGCAGCAGTAATATTATCGTGAGGGAGTGGATTGTCATAATCGCGTTCCCCAATTTCGATATAACTGTATCGATCAGGCATCACAATATCACTCTTTACCCCTTCGAGTTGGGTCGACCCTCCATTGACCCGGTAGAATTTCTGCGTGGTCATTTTTAGTGCGCCCATATCCCCAAGATCATTATTGCGCAACCATTGGTTGAGGTCAATCATGTTTTGTACGGTTCCTTTACCGTAGGATTGAGCACTCCCCAAAATAATTCCGCGCTTATAATCCTGCATCGCCGCGGCGAGAATCTCTGAAGCTGAAGCAGAGAGTTCGTTAATCATCAACACCAATGGGCCGTCCCAAACAATTTCATTGTCTCGGTCTTTTAAAACCTCTTTGCGCGCGCCATTAGAGGCCACCTGTACCACTGGGCCATTTTTGATGAATAGACCGGCGATATCGACTGCCGTTCTCAAAGAGCCTCCGCCATTATTGCGCAAATCCATAACCAGGCCATCAATTTGTTCATTTTTGAGTTTTTCTATTTCAAGTCGTACATCCTTGGCCGCATTGCGCTCTCCATAATCCGTCATATCAAAATAAAAGGCCGGTAAATTAATTAAGCCATAGCGTTTACCCTCCTGTTCAATAATTGTGGATTTCGCATAAGTCTCGGCGAGTTCTACAACATCACGCTCAATAATTTCCTCATCGATCGTGCCATCAACCCGCTTTACCGTCAAAATAACTTTAGTCCCTTTTGGCCCTTTGATCAGTTTAACCGCGTCATCCACACGCATTCCGACCAAACTGACTGCTTCGTCTTCATCCTCTTGACGCACCTTAATGAGCGCATCACCTACCTCTAGGTGCTCTCCACGCCAAACTGGACCTCCACTAATCACCTCTACGATGGTGATGTAGTCATTTTTCTTCTGCAGTCGTGCGCCGATTCCCTCGAGTTTCCCGCTCATGCGCAAATCAAATCGATCTCGATCTGGCGGCGCAAAATAATTCGTGTGCGGGTCAAATACAGAAACGATCGCATTGAGATAAACGGCAAAGTAGTCCTTGCGCTCCAAATCATCTGTAAAGTCATAATTATCGTCTAAAGTAGAAAGCGCGCTCTCACGTGCCTTAGCCTCTAGATCTGCCGTTTTCATATCGATCAAATCTCTTATCTCGTCCGAGGGGATGCTGTCGGGATTCATGCCTCTTGCCTCCTTTTGCTCTTCGATAAGGTCATACATATTAGACAGAGCCGTATACTTAAGTTGTTTGCGCCAATGCTCTTTCAATTCTTGAGCCGTTTGGGCATATTCCAACTTGTCGTAATCGGTATTGATACTTTCCTGAATTGTATAGTCAAAAGGCTTGGCCAAAATAGCCTTGTAATAAGCCTTAGTGGCCTGAGAACGCTCGAGATAAGTCTCATATACGACATCAAAAAAGGTCAGCTCCTTCGCGCGGATTTGATCATCAATCAACAAACTGTAGGCCCGAAAATCTTCGATGTCCTGAGCTAAAAAATAGCGTTTTAAAGGATCCAAAGACTCGATATAGTTCTCCCAAACATTTAATGAAAACGTATCGTCAAGTTCCTTTGGGTCGTAATGCCCTTTTTCTAAAACATAGCTGATAAGATCAATGAGCAGTCGATCTTTACTTGGATCGTTGAATTCTTTGGTGGTAAAGCTGCACGAGGCAACCGCAACAAACACCCCCAAGAGTAAAATTTTCCAATTCCTTTTCAATATTCGCATTCGTCCGATTTTAGTCTTCTAAAATAGCTAAAAATAAAAGGGGAGCCTCAGCGATTCGCTGCTAATTTTTTGTTAAACAAGGGACTTTAAAAATCAATTTCAAATTGTGTTTTCCCCTCAGATAAGCGTATTTTTAACCCTAAATCAAAATATGGAGCAAGATAGACCCCTTATATTGGTCACCAATGATGACGGCATAACCGCCCCAGGAATCAGAACCTTGATTAATGCCATGCTGCCTTTGGGTGAGGTCGTCGTCGTGGCGCCCGATGCTCCACAAAGCGGTATGGGTCATGCCATTACCGTTAATGACACCTTGTATTGCGACCCGATTAATGTTGATGATTCCTTGGATATTCGAGAATTCAGCTGCAGTGGGACCCCGGCAGATTGCGTCAAAATTGCGGTCAACGAAGTGCTGCATCGCAAGCCTGATCTTCTGGTCAGTGGAATCAATCACGGAAGCAACGCCTCGATAAACGTCATCTACAGTGGAACAATGAGTGCCGCGGTGGAAGCAGGGACCATGGGCATCCCCGCTATTGGCTTTTCACTATTGGATTTTAGTTACAATGCAGACTTTAGTCACACGATACAACCCATTCAACACCTCACCAAAGAATGCCTCACACACGGCATGCCTCAAGGGGTTGTTTTGAATGTGAATTTTCCGAAGATCGACCAAGGGCCCTTCAAAGGAATCAAAATTTGTCGTCAGGCCAATGCCCAATGGGTAGAGCAATTCGACAAACGCAAAAGCCCATGGGGGCGCACTTATTACTGGCTCTCAGGGGAATTTGTAAACTTAGATCAAGGCCAGGACACCGATCAGTGGGCTTTGGACAATGGCTATATCTCAGTGGTTCCTGTTCAATACGATTTGACGGCACATTATGCTATTCCTTTAATTAACCAATGGAAGTTAAGTCATGAGTAAAAGAATCTTTAAAGGACTTTTGGTTGGGTTTATCTTTAATGGAATTGGCGTGGTGCTGTGCCTGTTCATTTTTAGTCTGTTAAACAACAGTACTATTGAAGCGATGTGGACCGGGTTTTTAGAAACCCAACGATTGTGGATGTTGATTTCCCTCGGCGCACTACCTAATTTACTGGCCTTTTTTGAGTTTTTAAGACGAAACCAAGAATACGAAGCTCGAGGCGTCCTTTTGGCCACAATTGTGGCGGCTCTAGCGACCTATTTCTTATATTTTTTCTGATATGAAGTATTACATCATTTCGGGAGAGGCCTCTGGAGATTTACACGGATCAAATCTGATTCGGGCTCTCAACCAAAAAGACCCGAAGGCCGAAATCCGGGGGTGGGGTGGTGATCTCATGCAGGCCCAAGGCATGACGCTAGTGACCCACTATCGGGATTTGGCATTCATGGGGTTTATCGAGGTTTTATTCAATCTCAAAACCATATTGGGCAATATAAAACGCTGTAAAAAAGACATTCAAGCCTTCAATCCAGACGTTTTGATTCTCATTGACTATCCCGGGTTCAACATGCGTATTGCTCGCTGGGCCAAGAAACAAAATATTCCGGTCCATTACTATATTGCGCCTCAAGCTTGGGCGTGGAAAGAAAATCGCGTTAAAGATATTCGCCGTGATGTTCATGCGCTCTATGTCATTTTGCCCTTTGAAGCGGATTTTTTTGGCCAGCGAGGTTGTCCCGTTCATTTTGTGGGACACCCGCTTCGTGATGCGCTTTTAAATAAGCCCGAAGTTAAAGAAGATCAGTTTCGATCAAAGTACAATTTGGATCAGCGGCCGATAATTGCCCTACTTCCAGGAAGTCGCAAGCAAGAAATTTCGGCAATGCTCCCCACAATGGCAAAAATGGTCGATAAGTTTAAAGAATATCAGTTTATTGTTGCCGGAGCCCCGTCGATAGAATTGAGCTTTTATCAACAACTTATTGATCAGTCAAAAATTCAGGTGGTCACCCAAGACACCTATTCTATTCTCAGTGTTGCCTATGCCGCGATGGTTACCTCGGGCACAGCCACATTGGAAACGGCCTTATTAAATGTGCCGCAAGTGGTTTGTTATAAAGGACATTGGTTGTCTTATCAAATTGCCAAACGCATCATTAAACTGTCCTACATTTCTCTAGTCAATTTAATCCTTGATGCTCCTGCAGTACCCGAACTTATTCAAGGTCAGTTCAATGACCAGAACCTTAGGGATCACTTAGGTCAATTACTCAGCCAGCAGGGTCGATCCGCACAACTAAAGGCCTATGATCAGCTCCTTGAAAAGTTGGGCCCGTTAGGGGCCAGTGAGCGCGTTGCCTCATTAATTTATGAACACGCCCAATAAAGTGAAAAACCACATGGTCTCATTTCATAAGCCCTTGGTTAATTTAATCCTTCTGTGTTCATTGGCCATAAGTCTGTCTGGTTGTGGCAGCAGTCGAAATGTGGGTCATCGAAATGCCAATGTCACTGCAAAGAACATCGATCTAACCAAAAAAGAGTCCTTATTAATTGACCAAGCAAAAAGCTTTATCGGCACCCCGTATCAATGGGGTGGAGACAGTAAACAAGGTATGGACTGTTCTGGACTCATTTACCAAAGCTTTAATGCCATTGATATCGATGTTCCGCGCACGACACAAGAGCTGATCCATCAAGGGCGCAAAATTGTGCCGAGAAAATTAAAGCCCGGAGATTTAGTGTTTTTTAAAACGCTTAAATCAAAAGCCAAAGCGACGCATGTTGGCCTGGTTACGCAGAGGACAAAAAATGAAACCCTTTTTATTCATTCGGGGACTACAAGCGGAGTGACAATTTCTAAATTAGGGGATACCTATTGGAAAAAGCACTTTGTTTTTGCCCGACGCATTTGGTAAACCACTAGCTTGCATTCAACTCCCTTTAACGTCATTTAGGGAGTGTCACAACCAATCAATACAAGACTTTTTGAAATAGCCCTTGGGCTAAGTATCGGGATTGTTTTGGGCCATTTTTATGACATGCCCAAAATCACCGAGAGCCTTATTTACCTGGGGATGGGTTTAGTACTGGTTCTCAGCTATTTGTTAACCGCCCATCACCGCCCTCAATTCTGGTGGTTTTTTCGGCTTTGGTTTTTTAGTCTCTGGGCCCTCATCGGAGGCTTGCACTATACCCATCAAAGGCCTGCCGAGCACGGTCACCATGAAAAAACAAAATTGCATGCTTTAGCGGTTCAAACAAGGCTGAAACCGTGGGGAAAAACCGCTCGATTCATGGCCTTATATTACTGCCCTGAGCAAAATGTACGTTACAAAGTTGCTCTTGTCACTAACGATTCTCTGCTAAAATCATTCATCGATTTAAATCAAACGCTTTGGACCCATACCCCACCAAAAGTCATCGAAAAAAGTAAAAATCCCGGAGGATTTGATTCCAAGGCCTATTACCACAGCCAAGGGATTGAACGATACATTCAACTCTCCAGTAAAGAAATCTATTGTTGGAGTAAACACCCTATGACCTTTAAGGCAACAGCACAAAAAATTAATGCTCGATTGGCGCAATTTTGGCAAAACGCCCCAATATCAAGTGAATCTAAAGCCTTAGCCTTGGCGATAATCCTGGGGCAAACTGAAGATTTAACGCCAGAGCTAAAAACACAATTTGCCCATGCCGGGGCCTTACACGTCCTGGCGCTATCGGGTATGCATGTGGCCATGGTGGTCTTACTTCTTAAGTGGCTCCTTCGCCCATTAAAATATTTAGCCTTTGGCACTAAAATTCAAGCCTTTACGCTTATTTTATTGCTCTGGTCCTATGCCACAATCTGTGGATTAAGCCCGTCAATCACCAGGGCCGTTTGCATGTTTAGTGTCTGGCAATTCGCTAATTTATTGGGGCGACCCATTAGTGGATCTAACAGTCTAATCCTGAGCTATATCTTACTGCTTTGGGCGGCGCCCTATTGGTTGTTTTCGGTGGGCTTTCAGTTGAGTTTTGTTGCCGTGATGGCCCTAACATTTATCCCTTCACGAATCGAACGATTGTGGCACCCAAAAAACAAAATCTACCGGTATATCGCTGAACTTCATATAGTGGGGATGGCGGCACAAATCGGAGTGGGTCCCTTGTCCGTTTACTATTTTCACCAATTTCCACTTATGTTTTGGCTGAGTAATTTCATTATTCTCCCATTAATAGGTCCCGTGGTGATCTTTGGGGTGGTTCTCACCCTGAGCAGTATCATGACTACTCCTCCGCAGGTAGTCTTGGACATTTGGGAACAATTAACCCATTTAATTTTAGGCAGCGTTGAATGGATTTCGAGTGATAAAGACCTACTCGTGGAGGATCTAAACCTTTCCATGTCTCGCTTATTGAGCTATTATTTAGTGGCCGTTTTTTTATGGTGGAGCCTACAACATCCTTGGATTAATAAAAGAAAAATAATCACCCTTTACCTCCCCATCTTACTGAGCGTTATCTCAGTAGGGCATCTGTTGCAAAGCCTTATGCCAGCGAAACAAGACGTTCAATTTGCCTTATTGCATCGATACAAGCATACTGTAGTTATCGCTAAAACTAAAGATGGTATTATGGGCTTGTCCCATGCGACACAGCAAAATTCTGGCTTAATGCGCGAATACGCAAGACATTATCACCAGACCTTGAAACAGGAACGTGCTTTGAACAGGATTATGGGATTTAACGGGACTCCCATTATTGTGATTGACTCGACTGGGTTGTATCCTAAACTTAGTGGTGCGATAGTCCTCATTACCAATAACGCCAAAATACATTTTGAGCAAATGGTTCACCAGCTTAAACCAAGCCTTGTACTCGCCGATGGTTCTAATTACTATAATTTGGTTCAATTCTGGCGACAACAGGCCAAAAAAATAAATCAAAAGTTTTTAGACACCTACAAATTCGGGGCAATTGAGGCGCACGAGCCCGAGTTTAAAACGTACTTTTAAACGTCTCTTGATACTGTATCCAAGCCTCTTCTGTCGTTATTTCCTTATACTGGTCAGAGGCGATCATCTTTAAAAATATTTCCAGTTCCTGAGCGGACTTATAGCCTGGAAGGGCTTGAATCAAATCGCCATTTTCATCAAAAAAGACTAAACTGGGATAGGCATTAATGCGTAAAGCATCTGCAAAAAAATGTTGTGCGTTTCGGCCTTTGCGCTCCGGTTGATGATTTGGATTCGTGTAAGTAAAGTCTTTGTAATCTACAGCCTCTGTACCTTCCCCATCAAATTTTACAGCGTAATAATGCTTATTGACATAGCGCACCAAGCGCTTATTGGTGAATGTATTTTTGTCGAGCATTTTACAAGGACCGCACCAATCGGTGTACACATCCATAAAAATCTTCTTCGGTTTTTGCTCTTGTGCCGCCAAGGCCTCGTTCATGCTCATCCATTTTATTTGTGCCTGAAGCTGAGTAACCCCCAGCATAAACACAGCCATCAACCCTAAGAACCATTTCCGCCTTTTCATTAAAAACTTGGTTTAAAATTAGCGACATAATCGTCATAGGCCTCTTGGGTGCGCACACTTCGCCAAAGGTCCGTGCCAAAAAACCTTAAGAATAATTCGAGTTGCTGGGCCGTGCGGTAACCGCGGACACTCTTGATCAAACCACCCGATTCATCCATAAAAATAACAGTTGGGTAGGCATTAATCCCTAAATAACCGGCAAATTGATGAGATGAATTACGCCGTTTTGCTTTAGCTGGATCATATTTCGGATTGTCATAAGTCTTGCCTTTATAGACTACGACCTCATCTCCCTCTCCATTGAATTTAACTGGATAAAAATGTTCGTTAATAAAAGCAGCTACTTTAGGATTGCTAAAGGTATTGCGATCGTAAAGTTTACAGGGCCCACACCAAACGGTGTAGACGTCTACAAATATTTTTTTTGGATGAGCACGTTGTGCCGCAAGCGCCTCACTCATGGACATCCATTGAACCTCCTGAGCCATAAGTCCAGTGGTCAAAAAAATAAAAAATAACCCTATGATTGTTCTTATCTTCATTTATTTTCAATCAAAAGTCAGCCCTAATGGTTAAATCAGCATAATGGTTAAATCAGCCCAACAGTTGAATCACCTGATTAGCGGACCCCATGCATTAATTTCTTTATCACTGGATACATTACGGCCGAAAATACGCCTAACCCCACGGCGACAAAGGTCAGCAGCCAAAAGAAGGAACTCAAGCCCTCAGTCTGGGCAATTTCTTCGGAGGCCTCGCCAAAAACACCAGCAAGTTTCATACCAATGGCTACCGCTAAATACCAAACCCCAAACATTATGGCAATCATACGACCAGGGACGAGCTTACTGACATAGGACAAGGCCACTGGAGAAACGCAAAGCTCTCCCATGGTATGGAAAAAATAGACTAAGATTAACCAAATAATACTCACTGAGGCTGTCTCGGCCCCTACAGGTATGTCCGAGGCCCCCACAGCAACACAAGCCATCCCTAAACCGAGTAAAAGCATACCAATGGCATATTTCATGTTGGCGCTTGGATTGTACTTACTTTCCCACCATCGCGAAAATAATGGAGCAAATGTAATGATGAATAAGGAGTTCAAAATACCAAACCAAGACGCATCAATCTCGGCTACATCTTGACTGAATTTATCATTTAATCGATAAAGCGCAATGGCCCAAATTATTATAAAACTCAGCCCCAAGATGATATTCGACCACTTAAAACGGGTAAATATTTGACCAAAAAGCTTGAACAACACCCAAGTGATAACCGCCAATGGAACAATAGTAACCAACGCGTCAACCACTTTAAAAATCAAGGCGGAATTCCCTTCAAGCATGCGATCGGTATAATCACGAGCAAAGATGGTCAAGGAACTCGGTGCTTGCTCAAAAATGGCCCAAAAGAAAATGGTAATAAACGCAAAAAACATAACGGCCAACATCCGGTCCTTAGTGATTTTGTCATAACCGGGTAATCGTATAGCCAAGAGCACGATAAACAGAACTAGGGCCAAAAGAATCATAAAGGAAGAACCAGGCAGACCGGCAAGACTAAAATTAAATAAATTATAGGCGCCTTCGGATATTTTTGACACCGGATCGTTGATCATCCACGCTAAACCAATAAAGGACGCCAAGGCAATAATCAGTAGTTGAAGATTCGTAAATGGGTTGAGCTTAGGTTCATCTGGACCCAGCTCAGAAGCATCATCTACTTTTTTTGGCTTAAGTCCAATGCTGCCAAAAATATCTTGAGCCAACCAGAATTGTAATAATCCGAAGAGCATAAAAATTCCTGCCAGTCCAAAGCCCCAAGACCATCCTACTTGTTCTCCCATATAACCGCAGAGCAAGATGCCTAAAAATGCTCCAGCGTTGACCCCCATATAGAAAATCGTATATGCCCCATCCTTTTTCTCTGAACGCGTGGCGTACATGGCGGAGATAATCGAAGTCATATTAGGTTTAAAGAACCCGGTTCCGAATACCAATAAGATCAAACCAGAATAGATGAAAAATTCAGTTTCTAAGGCCATAAACGCATGGCCCAAAGTCATGAGTAAGGCCCCGATCAAAATCGCATATCTGAATCCTATTTTTTTGTCCGAGATATAGCCCCCGAGCAAAGTCGCCAGATAGACCAAAGAGGTATAGGTGCCAAAGATGGCAAAAGCATATTCACGCGGCCAACCCCAACCTTGGTCCAGTAATGATGCGGTAAAAAACATAACCAATAAGGACCGCATTCCATAATATGAAAATCGCTCCCACATTTCGGTAAAAAACAATACAAAAAGTCCTGCGGGATGACCCAGAACCTTGTCCTTGAATAAATTTTCGATATCAGTATTCATAGTGGTTGTTCTATTAGTGTTCGGTATCTTCTATACCATGGGTTAATACTTCTAATTTCTTTCTGATCAACAGGACAATCAACCCGAAGGTGATGCAAAATAAAGCGATTCCTGTAAAAATGGTAAATTCTCCATAGGTCGATGCAGATTCTCCCAATAGACCCGCAAGTTTGTTCCCAAATCCTGTCATGGCAAAATAGACCCCCATCATCAATGAGGCGTATTTTAGCGGGGCCAATTTGGTAATGTACGAAAGGGCCACCGGAGAAATACAAAGCTCTCCAACGGTATGAAATAGGTAAGCCAAAACCAACCAATACATCGCAGAGGATCCTGTAGTTTCAAATTCTGTTGAGGCCGCGGACATAAAGAAAAATCCAGTTCCCATAATGATTAAGCCGATGATCATCTTAAAAAGTGAAGTCGACAGTTTACCCCGCAACTTGCGCTTTGCCCAGTAAGCGGCCACCGCAGTTCCTAAGAAGATAATGAACATCGCGTTTAAAGACTGAAACCAAGAAGCCGGCACTTCGAGTCCAAAGAGCATTCTGTTGGTATTCTCCATGGCATAAATATTCATAAGACCTCCCGCCTGTTCAAACGCCCCCCAAAAAACAATCACCAAGAAAAACGATAAAAATAGAACCACCACACGGTCTTTTTCAATCTTGGTAAGCGGACGATTCAGGGCAGCAATTTCTTCTTCATCTTTAGAAGCCCCAATATAATTCCCTACATCTTTAAGGTATTTTTGACCCAAAACATACTGGATTAAGCCCAAAGTCATTCCAATTCCTGCAAGACCAAATCCGTAATGCCAGCCCATAACTTCACCGACATAACCCACGATTAAACTCGAGAGAAAAGCCCCGAGGTTAATGCCGATATAAAATATTGTAAACCCTTTGTCGCGACGAATATCACCCGGCTTATAGAGCCCACCTACCATTGTCGAAATATTGGGCTTAAGCATCCCTACACCGGCGATGATTAACGACAGTCCAGAATAGAATGCCCACATTTCCTCTATAGCAAGCACACTATGCCCAAGAACCAAAAGGATGCCGCCATAGAGCACTGATTTCTTTTGTCCAAAGAACTTGTCAGCCAACCACCCTCCGGGGATTGATGCCACATAGACCAGCATGGTATACCATCCGTAAAGTGCTAATGCACTATCGTTAGCCCAACCCAAACCGGCGTTAGCCGCATCCGTTTGAGAGACCAGATAAAGCACGAGAATCGCGCGCATTCCATAATAGGAAAAGCGCTCCCACATCTCTGTAAAAAAGAGCACAAAAAGCCCTCTGGGATGGCCAAAAAATTCTTTGGTAGTGGTTGCTGATGTCATATTTGTTCGTTTTATTGGTTAGTCATTAAGTTTTTTTGAATAAAATCAGTCATTTTTCGATAAAGATGCTGACGGGTATACCCCCCGTATATTCCGTGATTTTTATCGGGATAAATGAGCCAATCAAAGGGCTTATTGGCCTTTACAAGGGCATCAATTAAACGCATTGAATTTTGAACATGGACATTGTCGTCTGCTGTTCCGTGCACTAAGAGTAAGTCGCCGTTCATTTTTGACACATGATCCAAAGGGGCGTAAGCATCATAACCCTGGGCGTTATCTTGAGGAAGGCCCATATAGCGCTCTGTATAGATTGAATCGTAAAAGCGCCAAGAGGTTACTGGGGCCACAGAGATTGCCATAGAGAAGACCCCCTCGCCCTGAAAAAGACAATTAGCAGACATAAAGCCTCCATAACTCCATCCCCAAATCCCTATTTTATCAGGGTTTACGTTAGACCACTTGGCGATCTGTTGTGCTGCTGCGATTTGATCCTGTACTTCGTATAAACCTAATTTTCCCTGGGTGACCTTTTTGAAATCTCGTCCTTTAAGACCCGTGCCACGGCCATCAACACAAACTACAATCAGCCCTTGATCGACTAAATATTGATGCCAATAATCATTGGCATTATTCCATCGATCTGCTACCTGCTGGGAACCGGGTCCACTGTATTGAAACATCAATACTGGATATTTCTTTGTCAGGTCAATGGACTTAGGTTTGATGACATAGGTATTGAGCCAATTGCCATTGACATAAATACTGTCAAAAGTTTTTGGATTAAGCCCATAGCGGTTCACCAAATCATGTAACACAGAATTATCCTCTAAAACACGCAATTCTGAACCGTTCAAGCCCGAATTTAAGGTAAATCGATTCGGCGTGGTCACCGAGGAATATTTTTGAATAAAATGACTGAAATCTGCACTAAAATCTGCCTCATTGGTTCCTTTATCTTGCGAAAATCGCACCGTATTGGTTCCAGAGATATTCATAGAATAGATATCTCTATAAATGCTTCCTCGCTTGGACGACTGAAAATACAAGCGTCCGATTCTGGGGTTAAACCCGTAGAAGGCCGTCACGTCGTAATTCCCTTGAGTCAATTGACGAATCAATTCTCCTTGCGCATTGTAGTGGTATAAATGACGCCATCCGTCCTGCTCACTCGGCCAAATAAAACTGTTGTCATTGAGGAAGGTCAAATCATCATGAATATCGACATAGGCCTCATCATGTTCCTGCAATAACACGCGCGTTTGATTTTCACGCATATCGACTTGAAGCAATACAAGATCATTTTGGGCTCTGTTGAGCAACTGAACGGCGAGCTGATCCGGATTTTTGGACCACTTAATCCGCGGGATATATTCGTAAGGCCACTGCGTTAAATCGATATCTGACGTGCTTCCCCTATTGAGTTGATGGATATGTAAAGAAACCTGCGCGTTCTTCTCACCCGCTTTTGGATACTTGAATACACTTTGTGTTGGATATAAGTCTTGTCCATAAACATCCATTGAAAATTCTGCGACTTCGGATTCATCAAAACGCAAATACGCTAAGTAATCACTATCGCGACTCCATTGATAGGCTTGCACAAAACCAAACTCCTCTTCGTAGACCCAGTCTGTCAAACCGTTAATAATGTGATTTTGACGACCATCTTGGGTCACTTGAACCCGCTTTTGCTCGGAAATAATCCAATAATACAAATTATTACTTCTGACAAAAGCCAAATACTTCCCGTCAGGACTAAAAGTGACCTCTTGTAAATCGGGGCCCTCTATTTTAACCAGGGTTTTATCGATTAAATCATATAAAAAATGCTGTGCAAAATAGGAATGCCTGTATTGGGCTCGGCGTTGCGTTTTGATCAAAAGCTTTTGCTCGTTGGGACTCAGCTCATAATCAAAAATACCCGTTAATTCAGGATAATTACTGCTGCTAAAAATCACCCCCGTTTTTCGACCCGAAGCGTAATCATATTTATTGATCTCCATCGCGTTTACCGCGGCATTTTTCTCTAAGACCGTAAAATGTCCCCCATCGGGCAAACTCCTTATCGATTGAAGTCCAGCAGGAGTAAACTGTCCATTCCATATTTCGGTAAGGGTTAAGGAACGGTCTTGAGCATAAAGACTCGCGGACCAAAAAACACCAATCACAACGGCTAAAAGAGCCCTCACATCGCGTCGTACCATTCTGAAGCTATAGGTCGTTTTAATTTGAATTGAAATATAAGGCTTTTTGGGTGAATTTTGCTGCTCCCCAATGACTAAAACAACCCCTTATGCCTCACAAAAGACTTATATTTGCAGCTAAAGTGGCGTGACTCATGACTATCAAAACCATCAACGGCTTTTCAAAACTTTCCAAAAAGGAAAAAATTAAATGGTTATCTCAAACCTTTTTAAACGGAAATGCGCAGGCCGCAGATCTGCTCAGTCTTTATTGGCACGAGGATTCTAAACGTCAGAAACGCCATGATGAATTCATCGAAAATGCGCTTTCAAACTTTTTTCTGCCGTTTGCTATTGCCCCTAATTTCAATATTGATGGCCGTATTTACGCCATACCCATGGTCATCGAAGAAAGTTCGGTAGTTGCTGCCGCGAGTAATGCCGCTAAATTCTGGTTAGGGCGTGGTGGATTTAAAACAGAGGTCGTGAGTACCATCAAGAGTGGTCAGATTCATCTCAATTATTCGGGAGAGGCTCAAACCCTTTTCGCGTTTTTTGAAACCTACAAAAAACAATTGATCAGCAGTGTTGATGAATTATCTCAAAGTATGATAAAGCGCGGCGGAGGCTTAATCGACTTATCTCTGACCAACGAATCTGAATCCCTAAGCGATTACTATTACATCGATGCCCGCTTTAATACTGCGGACGCCATGGGGGCGAATTATATCAATTCATGCCTTGAGACGATTGCCGAAACCTTTGGGGTTTTGGCTTCAAATTTTGGTGGTTTTGGTCAAGGCGAGCAACCTGAAGTGGTCATGAGCATTTTGTCCAATTTCGTTCCTGAATGTTTGGTCCGTGTAACGGTGCGTTGCCCCGTTTCTGAGCTCGCCCAGGAAGGCCTTAGCGGAAAAGAATTTGCGCATAAATTTGTACGTGCCGTTGATATTGCCCAAACCAATCCACTCCGCGCCGTAACTCATAACAAAGGTATTATGAATGGTGT
>DDCS01000158.1 GCA_002335345.1 Flavobacteriaceae bacterium UBA2000
CTCCACAAAGACGCGATCCCACTGTCCTCCTTGTGATTTGTGACACGTAATCGCATAGCTGTATTTGACTTGGAGTGCATTGAAATAGGGATTGTTTTTTACCGCTAAGAACTTTTTATAATTGGCTGTAATTTCCGGATAATCTTCACGAACAGCCTGATAGAGCGAGTTAGACTGCTCATAAGTCAGACTCGAGGCGTCGCTGCTGATGGTGTCCAAAATCAGTACGGTATTAAATGGCGGTTGACTGGGATAATCGAGCATGCGTACCCGAACTTTGGTAAAGTCAAAACCGTAAATCGAAACAAATTCAAAAATCTCCAGAACTTCGATGACGTCTCCATTGGCAATAAATCCAGCAGAATCTGCAGGTTTTAACCAAAAATAATTATTCTTCACCACCATCAGGACATCGCCAACACAAAGGCCTTCATCGCGAAATAAAATACGCTGGCGAATTTCTTGGTTGTATAAATTGGCGCGTTTGTTGGAGCGCACGATCACCACTGCTTGATCCAAATTATCTTTAGAAAAGGCTTCTTCAAGGGCCTCCAGTACTTCGTTTCCGCCAAATGGGCGTATGACTTCATCTTGGTTGCCGAGATCAAAAAACAATTGTTCTGGCCGGTCTTGCTCGATTAACTCCCGAATGCTCGTGGCGTTTGACACAATATCGCCCTGCTCCTTTTGGCGGACTACTTCTCTGAGCGCGACCTCTGTGACCGATTTATGAAATTGAATGCGCAAGACATCGGAATCCAAAGCAGGACTTAAATTCAAGTGTACGGGCGGTAACTGAGCCAGATCGCCCACAAACATGAGTTGACATCCCGGGCCACTGTACACATAAGTCATGAGGTCATCCAGCAAAGAGGACCCTTCAAAGACATTTGCATCTGTATTGGTGTCCGGTACCATTGAGGCTTCGTCGACGATGAACAAGGTGTTGCGATGCTTGTTGGGTTGCAGCGCAAATTTCACGCCGCCGCCTTTTTGACTCCGCGGCACATAAATCTTCCGGTGAATAGTAAAGGCCTCGCGATGACTGTATTGGCTAATTACTTTGGCCGCGCGACCCGTTGGCGCCATAAGCACACTAGAACGCTTAAATTGACCTAAAGTCTGCACGAGCCCCGCGATCAGCGTACTCTTGCCTGTTCCCGCATAACCGGTTAAGAGAAAAATAGCCTGAGGATCTCGGCGCACACAAAATTCAGACAGAGACAAAATCGCCTGCTCTTGACCCGGGGTTGGGTTGTGTTCCAACGCATTAGTCAAGGCTTTTTCGAATTCTGTAACGGTCATGAAAACAAGGGAAAAGTACGCTCAAATATAGCTAGGTTTTTTGCCAATTTCCTTTCATGAATAAAAAAATATTGTAGATTTGTCATGGTAGTAAAGACCCTTTTTTCAACTTAAATCAGATCAATGAAACTCGGAATTAAACTCGTACTTTGGATTCTTATCATCTTCTTGGGTTACAAACTTTACAATTCGATTATCGGCCCCGTCCATTTCAATCAAACAAAAGAAAAAAGATACATTGCGGTAATCGCCAAATTAAAAGACATTAAGGCAGGTCAATTGGCTTACCAAGAGCTCAACGGTAAATTCACCGCAAATTTTGACAGCTTAGTTCAATTCCTCGACACGGCTCAATTTGCCATCACTGCAAGACGCGATACCAGTTATGCAGACGTAGCGCGCAACCGTGCGTTTGGTCTTGATCCACAAAAAGGAGGTTATTACATTGAAGATGTGATCATCGACACACTTTCTTTTGCGTCAATTAAAGACTCGATCTATCCAGGTTCCAACCGTTACGCCACCATGATGAACATTCCTGATACGGATCAGAAGTTTGAATTGCGTGCGGGAACAATCGATAAAAACGGAACCATTTACCAAGTTTTTGAAGCACGTGCCTCAAAAGACGTGATCTTGGCTGGGCTTGATGCTGATCTAATCGCTCAAGAAAAGCAGGTGAATTCGGTAGATGGAGTTAATGGACCTTACGTCAAAGTAGGATCAATGGATGAGGTGAATACCAGTGGTAACTGGCCAAAACTTTATGACACAGTCAAAGACAAATAATACGCTGACAATAAACAATAAAAGTTGGTCCGTTCAAGTTTCTTTGACCGGACTTTCTTTTTTGGGGCCAGGACAAACTCAAGAAGCCTTGTATCTGAACGAGCAATTTCCTGTGGCCACCACTGCTGAGGGCCTAACACAATACCTGGATCAATTTTGGGGCCGACAAAGAGAAATCCTCAATATTGATGCGCAACAAAGCATACGGCTCGCCCACCAATCTGCTTGGTATACCGTAGTCCCCAAAGATTTATTTGATCCGGCTCGCGGATTGGATTATCTAAAATTCAATACGCGCTTACTCGATAATGATTTAGTGGCTTATGATGTCATTGACGGATTGGATTTGGTCGTGGTCTATTTACCCTTCACCAATGTGAACAATTGGTTTTTTGAGCGCTTTGGAAGTTTTACTTTTGAACATACGGCTTCGGTTTTGCTGCGTCACCTTATGGCGCAAAACAGTTCTAAAAAATCAGCTCAATCCATGATTCATGTGCACAAGAGTCATTTTGATTTAATTCTTTGGCACGGGAAAAATTTGCTGCTTTGTAACACCTATAGTTATCAAAGTCCCGAAGACGTTTTGTATTATGTGCTTTTTGCTTTTGAGCAATATGACCTGGACCCAGAGCAAGTGCCGCTTTATTTAGCCGGCGCTGTCCCTGAGCGGGATGAGTTGTTTACGCTTTTGTATCAGTACGTGCGTGAGGTGTCTTACTACACCAATGGTCCAAAGCCCATCAAAGATTTAGCACAACATCAAGAATTGCCCCTGCAATGCATCAGTCAATAAGGATTATTTCTGGACGCCACAAAGGGCGAAAAATTCGCGGGCCAAAAAATCTTCCCGTCCGCCCTACTACTGATTTTGCCAAAGAAGGCTTGTTCAATATTTTACATCACAGTGGCGGGTTATCCGGTGCCGTGGTCTTAGATTTATTTAGTGGTACCGGCAATATTGCTTACGAATTTGGTTCTCGGGGTGCCGCTCAAATCGATTGTGTGGATCAGCACCGAGGCTGTATTAAATTTATCGAAGAAACGGCTCAAATCCTGGAATTGCCCGTGAATTGTTATCAAGGGGCAGTCATTAAGTTTTTGCAACAACACAGTGGAGGTTACGATTTTATTTTTGCCGACCCGCCATATGCGCTGTCGTCATCAGAACTGCTGAGCTTAATTACACTTGTTTTTGATAAAAAACTGTTGTCCGATCAAGGACAATTTATTTTGGAACATCAAAAAGCCCACGATTTTTCCCAACACCCAAATTGGGTGAATTCCAGAAAATTTGGCGGTTCTGTTTTTAGTTTTTTTGAATAAAAAAA
>DDCS01000053.1 GCA_002335345.1 Flavobacteriaceae bacterium UBA2000
TATCTCAAATTACTCGAAATTATTCCAGGACCAAAAACAGATCCAGAGATTCTGAACTTTCTTACCCAATACGGGGATAAATTCTTGGGAAAAACCACAATTATTACCAAAGATACTCCGGCATTTATTGGCAATCGCATCGGAATATTTGGGATTCAAAGTCTATTTCACCAGGTTGAAAGCCTCGGCTTGAGTGTTGAAGAAATTGACAAGCTCACGGGCCCTGTTATCGGTCGACCAAAGAGTGCAACATTCCGGACGGTAGACGTCGTAGGACTGGACACCCTAGCGCACGTAGCTGATGGCATTTACAAGAATTGCCCAAAAGATGAGGCGCACGACCTATTTAAACCGGTCTCTTTTGTCGAGAGCATGTTAAAGAACAATTGGTTGGGCAGCAAGTCAGGACAAGGTTTTTACAAAAAAGTAACCGATAAGGACGGAAAAAAGGAAATACACGCGCTTAATCTCAATACCTTAGAATATGCCCCTATAAAAAAAGTGAAATTTGAAACGCTCGAAAAGACAAAGTCCCTAGACCATGTTGCCGATCGCTTTCCCGTGCTCATCTCGGGCAATGACAAAGCCAGTGCTTTTTACAGGGCAAACTTTGGCGCTATGTTTCATTATGTTTCCCAACGCGTCCCCGAAATTTCAGACGAGCTCTTTGCTATAGATTTGGCCATGAAAGCAGGATTTGGCTGGATGCATGGTCCTTTTGAGATTTGGGATTTTATTGGACTCAAACAAGGAATTCAGCTCATCGAGGATCTAGGGCTAAAACCATCTGATTGGATTTTAGAAATGGCCCAAAACCAAAGTAGTTTTTACACCACAGAAGACGGTAAAAGACTTTTTTACAACCAAAATCATAAGGATTACCGACACATCCCAGGCCAAGAAGCCCTGATTATTCTGGATCAGATGGATTCGGAAAAAATTATTTTCCAAAACTCTGGAGTTGTGGTTCACGACCTAGGAGATGGTATTTTGAATTGCGCCTTTAGAAGTAAAATGAACAGTATCGGGGGTGATGTTTTGGCTGGCCTGAATACCGCTTTAGACCTGGCAGAAAAGAGCTATGCAGGATTGATTATTGGCAATCAGGGGGCTAATTTTTCAGTCGGGGCCAATATTGGGATGATTTTTATGATGGCCGTAGAACAAGAGTACGATGAACTCAATGCAGCCATTAAATATTTTCAAGATACCGTCATGCGTCTGCGTTATTCGAGTATCCCGACAGTCGTCGCCCCGCATGGGTTGACCTTAGGCGGAGGATGCGAACTTACTCTTCACGCAGATCGCGTCGTGGCCGCCGCAGAAAGTTATATCGGTCTGGTTGAATTTGGCGTAGGCGTTATTCCTGGAGGGGGAGGAAGCAAAGAACTGACCTTACGCGCTTCAGATGGATATCGTAAAAATGATGTCGAGCTTAATCGACTTCAAGAATATTTCTTAACCATAGGTATGGCGAAAGTCGCTACTTCGGCCCACGAAGCTTACGATTTGGACTTTTTACAGTCAGGAAAAGATATCGTGGTGGTGAATAAAGACCGTCAAATTGCCGTAGCCAAACAAACGGCACTTATGATGGCTGAACTTGGCTACACCCAACCCCAGCAGCGAACAGACATTAAAGTACTTGGCCAGCAAGCACTCGGTATGTTTTTGGTGGGCACCGATGCCATGCAAGCAGGCCACTTTATCTCTGAACACGACAAAAAAATAGCCAATAAATTGGCCTATGTTATGGCTGGCGGTGATTTATCTGAACCGACTATGGTCAGCGAGCAATACCTTCTTGATTTAGAAAGGGAGGCCTTTTTAAGTCTATGTGGAGAGCGCAAAACCCTGGAACGTTTGCAGCAAATGATTCGCACTGGAAAACCGCTGCGCAATTAAAAAATTAAAAAAATCAAAAATACGGTAGACCCCATTTAACCTTGATTCTTAAACTATTAAACTATGACCACAGCCTATATTGTAAAAGCTTATCGCACTGCTGTAGGAAAAGCGCCTAAAGGTTTATTCCGTTTCAAACGCCCTGATGAATTGGCCACCGAAACAATTGCGTATCTCATGAGCCAAGTCCCCCAATTGGACAAAAATCGGATCGATGATGTCATGGTGGGTAACGCTATGCCAGAAGCCGAACAAGGCTTAAATATGGCGCGTTTAATTTCATTAATGGGATTAAAAACAGACCAAGTTCCTGGAGTAACCGTCAATCGGTATTGTGCCTCTGGACTGGAGACCATCGCTATGGCGAGTGCAAAAATTCAAAGTGGAATGGCCGACTGTATCTTGGCCGGCGGGGCAGAATCTATGAGTTTTATTCCCATGGGAGGCTACAAACCCACCCCTGATTATGGAATTGTCGCTCAGGGACACGAAGACTACTATTGGGGCATGGGACTCACCGCCGAGGCGGTCGCCAAAGAATATAAGGTGTCTCGTGAGGCACAAGATGAATTTGCCTTTAACTCTCATCAAAAGGCTTTAGCCGCACAGTCAAGTGATCGTTTTGCTGCTCAAATCGTCCCGATTACGGTCAAACAAACTTATCTAGACCAAGATGGAAAACGCCAACAAAAAGAATATACCGTAAACAAAGACGAAGGCCCTAGAGCAGATACTTCACGCGAAGCGCTTCAAAAATTGCGTCCGGTTTTTGCCCAAAACGGATCGGTCACGGCGGGAAATTCATCGCAAATGAGTGATGGCGCTGCTTTTGTTTTAATTATGAGTGAACCCATGGTTAAAGAACTCAATCTCCAGCCCATCGCACGCCTGGTGAGTTATGCTACCGTTGGCGTTGCCCCAAGAATCATGGGTATTGGTCCCGTAGAGGCCATTCCAAAAGCTTTAAAAATGGCAGGACTCAAACAAAATGATTTATCCCTTATTGAACTCAACGAAGCTTTTGCCTCACAATCACTGGCGGTAATCAATACGTTAAACCTGAACCCCGAACGCGTCAATGTCAACGGAGGCGCCATTGCCCTAGGACATCCTTTGGGGTGCACTGGCACGAAACTTTCCGTTCAATTATTTGACGAATTAAGACAAAGAGAAGCCTCCGGGGCATACGGTATGGTTACCATGTGCGTGGGCACGGGCCAAGGTGCCGCAGGAATATTTGAATACCTAGGATAAAATCAATGATAAAAAGTATCGCAATTATAAATACTCCCCAATGAGCAATACCACAACGACCTCCGAAAACCTGCTGCGTGGCGGCCAATTTCTGATCAAAGAAACTTTACCCCACCAGGTGTTTACTCCTGAAGATTTTAGTCAAGAACAACGGATGATGATTGAATCCGTAAAAGAGTTTGTGGACCGAGAAATATGGCCACACAAAGCGCGTTTCGAACAAAAAGATTATGCGCTGACCTTGGAGGTCATGAAAAAAATTGGGGATCTCGGACTTCTTGGCGTGGCCGTTCCAGAGGCCTATGGTGGACTCGGAATGGGCTTTGTAACCACGATGCTTGTCTGTGATTATATCAGTGGTTCCACGGGTTCTATTGCGACAGCCTTTGGCGCTCATACGGGGATCGGCACCATGCCCATAACCCTCTATGGAACCGAAGAACAGAAACAAAAATATGTGCCCAAATTAGCTACGGGAGAATGGTTTGGCGCTTATTGCCTCACTGAACCAGGAGCGGGAAGTGATGCCAACAGCGGAAAAACTCAGGCTGTCTTAAGTGAAGACGGCAGTCACTATTTGATCAGTGGTCAGAAAATGTGGATTTCAAATGCAGGCTTCTGCAGCTTGTTTATTGTTTTTGCGCGAATTGGAGACGACAAAAACATAACTGCATTTTTAGTTGAAAACAACCCGGACAATGGGATTAGTCTCGGAGAAGAAGAGCATAAACTCGGCATACACTCCTCCTCTACCCGACAAGTATTTTTTAATAAAACTAAAGTTGCGGCGGATCATATGCTCGGGGCGCGTGGCGAAGGGTTTAAAATCGCCATGAATGCCTTAAATGTGGGACGAATAAAGCTGGCCGGAGCTTGTCTCGACGCCCAAAGACGCATCATTTCGAATGCCGTTAATTATGCCAATCAGCGGATACAATTTAAAAAACCAATTGCCCAATTTGGCGCCATCAAATTTAAAATCGCAGAGATGGCTTCAGCGGCTTTTGTCGATGAAAGTGCGACTTATCGCGCTTCAAAAAATATTGAAGATCGCATTGCTTTGCGTGTCGCGGCGGGAAATTCACACCAAGAGGCAGAGCTTAAAGGCGTTGAAGAGTATGCCATAGAGTGTTCAATTCTCAAAGTAGCGGTATCAGAAAGCGCCCAACGCTGTGCCGATGAAGGCATTCAAATTTACGGAGGTATGGGCTTTAGTGCAGACACCCCCATGGAGGCCGCATGGCGTGACGCTCGAATTACACGAATCTACGAGGGGACCAATGAAATCAATCGTATGTTGTGCGTGGGGATGCTGATTAAAAAAGCCATGAAAGGTCATGTAGACTTGCTTAATCCCGCTATGGCCGTGGCCGAAGAACTCACTGGAATACCCTCTTTTGAGACTCCAGATTATTCCGAGGCTTTGGCCCAAGAAAAAGCCCTTGTTGCTTCGATGAAAAAGGTATTTCTTATGGTTGCGGGGCATGCCGTTCAAACTTTTGGGCCCGAACTTGAGGAACACCAACAATTGCTTTTAGCAGCGGCAGATATCATGATTGCCACATATATGTCTGAAAGTGCCCTCCTGAGAGCGCAAAAAACATTATCGCAGGATCCGGACAAAGGTCAAGCCCAGGCAGAACTGGTTCAGCTTTATATTTACAATGCGGTAGACCAAGTTCAAAAAAAGGCAAAAGAAGCCATTATCAGCGCCTCTAGCGGTGATGAGCAACGGATGATGCTCATGGGCCTAAAGCGCTTTACGAAATATAACGCGTACCCCAACATCGTTAGTTTGAGAGAAAGGATCGCCGAACGCGTCATTGCCGCAAACACCTATCCTTTTTGATCTGATAAGTAATCCAAAGGGAACGTTTTAACGATTACGTCAAGGATTTTTTAGAGGAAATAACTCGGTCGTTTACTCACGAGTTCATGAAGTGATTTGTATTTTAGTAGTCCATCCTATTTCAGGGTGGACTTTTTTATATCGATACAACATGAGGCACTTTTTAAACATTTCACGTTCAATATTGTTTTTCCTGATATTTTTGAGTCTAGGATGCTTTTCCGTAAGGGCACAAAACGACCAGCAAATGTATGAGATCATCCAAAAGGTTGATCAAAATCGATTAGCGAGTGACATAGAAACTCTAGCAAATTTTGGCACACGACATACCCTAAGTGATACCATGTCAAAGTCTCGAGGAATCGGAGCAGCGCGCCGCTGGATTAAAGCTGAATTCGAGAACATAAGTGCTCAGTGCGGGGGATGTCTGGAAGTATTCTACCAAAGGTCTCTAGTCAAAAAAGGAACAAACGAGCGCATTTTTCAAGATGTATGGGTGGTCAATGTGGTCGCCATTCAAAAAGGCACCACTCATCCAGAAAATTATGTCATCATGTCGGGCGATATTGATTCTAGAATCAGTGATCCTAACAATGCCGTAGATGAGGCCCCAGGCGCTAATGACAATGCCAGTGGAATGGCTGGAACCCTTGAGGCGGCGCGTGTCTTAAGTCATTATACCTTTAAAAATAGTATTGTATACGTAGGGTTAAGCGGTGAAGAACAAGGTCTATTTGGAGGAAAAGGCCTAGCAACATATGCCCTTGATCAAAATTGGAACATTATCGGGGTCTTAAACAATGATATGATCGGTAACACCCAAGGAATTGATGGTGTAAAAGACAATCGAAGCTTCCGTATTTTTAGTGAACCGACACCGGTCACAGAGACCGAACAACAGCGCAAAGCCCGACGATTTTACGGTGGTGAGGTGGACGGAGTTTCCCGACAACTCGCTAGATATGTTTATAAAACTACAAAACAGTTTATGCCTGAGATGAACCCAATGATGATTTACAGGCTCGATCGCTTTGGACGCGGCGGTCATCATCGACCATTTAATGATGCCGGATTCACGGGGATTCGGATCATGGAGGCCCATGAAAACTACGACCAGCAACATCAAGATTTACGTATCGAAAATGGCGTGAACTATGGTGATCGGCTGGAACATGTTGATATGGCTTATGTAAAAAAGCTAACCGCAGTTAATGCCATTAACTTAGCGCAACTTGCTGAGGCTCCGTTGGCGCCAACGACCGTGGCTATTTCGGGCATGGTCGCTCCTTCGACCCGTTTGTCTTGGTCCTCAGTAGATGGGGCTACAGCTTATCGTGTTTATTGGCGTGACACAACATCGCCCCACTGGCAATACAGCAGGCTGGTCTCCGACGTGACCGATTTAACTTTGGAAGGTATTGTTATAGACAACTTTTTATTTGGGGTCGCTTCGGTAGGTCCAGAAGGTCACGAGAGTCCAGTAAAATTTCCCAATAAAGTCATTCGATAAAGCGGTGCAGCGCATTTGTAAATTCAGTGCAGGTATCCCAATAAACATAACTATGCGTCAAATAAGTATTTTATTTTTTTGCTTTTCATTGTTGTTTCAAAGTAAAATTCAGGGACAAAATTTTACACAATCGGATAGCCTTCGTGGTTCCATTACTCCAGAGCGCGCATGGTGGGATCTTCAGCACTATGACCTTGAAGTGACGCTTTTGATCAACAATAAAAGTCTTGTTGGTAAAAATACAATCAGTTATCGCGCTTTAGCATCTTACGTCGCAAAGGACGCCGCCCAAGGGAGTTCCTTGGACACAAATGGCGTATTAATGCAAATTGACCTTCAGGGGCCCATGAAAATTGACAGTGTCCTTCAAAATGGTCAACGCTTATCATTTACCAACAATGGTTCCGCTCATTTTATTGAGCTCAAACAAAAACAAGAACTGGACAGCATACATGAATTGACCTGTTATTTTTCTGGGGCGCCAATTGTGGCCCAAAATCCGCCATGGGATGGTGGTTTTACCTGGAGCTCGGATGAACTCGGACGCCCATTTATCGCCAATGCAAACCAAGGAATTGGCGCCAGTGTATGGTGGCCTAATAAAGATCACCCCTATGATGAACCGGATCGCGGAGTTGACTTAAAAATTACAGTGCCAAAACCGCTGATTGCTGTCGGCAACGGGCGATTAATAGAACAAAAAGAGTTAAATGAAACCCAACATCGCTTTCACTGGCGCGTTAATGCTCCCATAAATAATTATGGGGTAAACATTAATGTCGGCCATTACCTCAAATTTTCAGAACAATACAGCGGTCTTAACGGCCCATTAGACTGCACGTATTGGGTTTTAGATTACAACTTAGAGCAGGCCAAAGCGCAATTTAAACAAGTTCCTGACATGCTTGAAGCCTTTGAATATTGGTTCGGCCCCTACCCTTTTTATGAGGATGGTTATCAGCTGGTCGAAGTCCCTTATTTGGGTATGGAACACCAAAGCAGTGTCACCTACGGCAATGGATATCGCAATGGCTACAGGGGTACCGATCTCAGTAATTCTGGTTGGGGCATGACCTTTGACTTTATCATTATTCACGAATCAGGTCACGAGTGGTTTGCTAACAATATCACCAATAATGACGTTGCAGACATGTGGATTCATGAAGGCTTCACGGCTTATAGCGAGAATTTGTTTTTGGATTATTTTCACAGCAAAGAGGCCTCTAGTGCCTACGTGATTGGGACTAAAAAAAGAATACTCAATGACCGTCCTTTAATTGGAATCTATGGGGTCAACCACGAGGGAAGTAGTGATATGTATTACAAAGGGGCCAATATTTTACACACCTTAAGACAACTCATCGAGGACGATCAAAAATGGCGACAAATCCTTATCGGACTCAATCGTGAATTTCGTCATCAAACCGTAAGTTCCAAGCAAGTCGAAGAATACATCACTCAGGCCTCAGAGATAGATCTGGCAGAATTTTGGGATCAGTACCTGCGCACCCCAAACCTCCCAAAACTTAATTATTCTCTGAAAAATAATAAACTTAAATACAAATACAGTCAGATTATCGATGGATTTGACATGCCTGTACGGGTAAATATTAATGGCCAAATGATTTGGCTTTACCCGAGTCCTGA
>DDCS01000061.1:0-3954 GCA_002335345.1 Flavobacteriaceae bacterium UBA2000
AAAAGCCTGGCTCTAAGCGATCGCTTGCAAATATGATTTGACCTTCTAGGGCCTCGGGATCGTTACTGGGAAGACCGATGGCCTTTAGAGCGGCACCATTGGCGGCAATGATGCCGCTATTTTCATGAAAATGAACACGAGCCCCTGGTTCAATATTCAGTGTCTTTCCGGCAGGAATGGCAGCATACCCATAGATAACCCATGGTTTGTCTGCGGTCCACGTCAGCTCGTTATCGTCGAGGAAAAAGCCATCAATAAACACATCTTCGCCCAGATCTAAGGTCTCATAAATACCATCACCCAAAGGTTCTGGAAATAAAAAATGGGCTTGTTGGACGAGCGTAACAAGGGTAACATTTTGGGCATTATTGCCTGAGTCAAAAACCAATTTATCTTCATAGACCATTTGGGCATTTTCCCCTAGATTACCCACCGTAGTCTCAATGAATACAAATACGCTATCCCTGGCCATAATTTGAACATCTTCAAAGCTTTGGCCCGGCTGTCCATCAACATTTAACCGATAGTTTGAGGCGGTCCCTTGTGCTAAGGCGACTTGTGGAATAGTGACATTCTTGTCACTGTCATTGTAGACTTTTAGGGTATAGGTACTGGAGCCAATATTTTCAAAAATAGTATCTAAAAAGATCGTATCGTTTGAAAAACGCAAAGCCCCTGTACTGGGTACTGAATCAAATTCCGTCTGACATGAACTCCAAAAAATAACAAGGCTCAGCGTGACTAGGGGGTAAAGAGATTTTATGGCTGCGGTAATTTTCATTGCTTCTTGTCCACTTTTAGCTTAAAAATTTGATCCCAATTTTTTCCGGTAATGAATAACTCTCCAGGGATGCCATTATAGGCAATCCCGTTAAGCACATCGAGTTTTTGGTGCTGGGTCACTTCTTTTTGTAAGCCCTTAAGATTGATAACGCCCTCTACGGCTCCAGATTGTGGATCGACGATGGCTATGGCGTCTTTTTGATAAATATTGGCGTAAATTTTTCCATCAACCCATTCGAGTTCATTGATTTGATCAATCTTTAATTTATCTGTGTAAACTTCGATATAGCCAAGTTCCTTATAAGTTTTGGGATCTATTCGCCAAATCTTTTGCGTCCCATCGCTTTTGTAAAGCAGGGTGCCATCATTACACAATCCCCAGCCTTGAAGACTTTTGTCGTATTGAAACTGATCAATAAGTTCCAAGGTTTCTTTATTGTAGACTAGCCCTGTATTTTCACGCCAGGTCAATTGAATAATCTTATTGTCAAAAACCGTAAGTCCTTCAGCAAAAAAAGAATGGTCCAAAGGCTCATTACGCAATACTTTTCCTTGTATCAAATCTAATTTTCTCAGGCTGGATTGACCGTACTGACCGGTGCTTTCATATAAATCATCCCCATCAAACTCAAGGCCTTGAGTGTAAGCATTGATATCGTGAGGAAAGCGCTCCAGTATGGTGTACGTGTAAAGTTCTGGTTTTTGTGCCGCCACTACCGTGAATTCCTTGCTTATTTTTTTGGGCCCTTCTGTGGTATACACCAGGGCTTGTAGTTTATGATTACCCATAGGCCAATCATTGAGTGAGAGTGTTTCTCCCTCCACCTGAACGGTCCCCATACTGTGGCTTTGAGCCGACCATTGAATTGAATCGGCCTTAAGGGTTAATTTGGTCAAAACGGCCAAATGCAATGTATCTAAAGGGGTATAAGTTTTTTGGTCTGCTTTGATCAAAATTTCAAAAAACGCACTATCTCCTTTGGGCGAGGTGCCGCATTGAACGAGAAATATCGTTAAGATTAAAAGGCTAAATAATTGACGCAAAGGTGTCATCTGGCTTTAAAATTTTAGCGCCAAGATAACCATAATAATTGATGTTGAAAATGTTTGTAAGGCCCTAAAAAGCAATGTATCTTTGCACCGGCAAGTCCTACACAACCAGCTCCTGTCGAATCCCCCAGGGTGGGAACGCAGCAAGGGTAGATGGTCGCAGCGGTGTGATGTATGGTACTTGCCATTTTTTTTTGGATTCCACTCAACATTACGTCATCTTTGTGTTAAACTTCTATTTATGGCCCAAGTTGTTTTAGTTACAGGTGCTTCTTCAGGGATAGGTCGTGCCATTGCGCTAACACTTCATCAAAATAACTTTAAAGTTTACGGTACAAGTCGAAGTCCTGAGCGTTACTTGGATTTGCCCTTTAAGATGTTGGCTTTAGATTTGCACAATCCTCAAGGTTTTAAGCGAACCCTTGAGTCTATCCTCCAAATTGATGGCCGAATTGATGTCCTTATTAATAATGCAGGGGCGGGAATTACAGGGCCGCTCGAAGAAACCCCACTGGCCGAGAGTAGAAAGGCTTTTGAGACTAATTTTTTTGGTCCCATGGAGCTCATTAATCAGGTATTGCCCATCATGCGTGGTCAAAAATCAGGATGTATCATAAATATATCCTCGATAGCCGGGTATATGGGCCTCCCTTTTCGCGGTATTTACTCAGCGACAAAATCAGCCCTTGAAATTATCACTGAGGCCTACCGCATCGAATTAGCGCCATTTAATGTTCGAATCTGTTCTATTGCCCCAGGTGATTTCGCTACAAATATTGCGGCAGGACGCTATCATGCCCCTGTGATTGCGGGGTCGCCCTATGCGGAAACCTATGGGCAGACTTTGACCTTAATCGATGATCATGTGACGCTTGCGCCAAGCCCTGAACCTATGGCGCAAAAGGTACTTGAGGTTATTAAACAGAACCATCCTCGCCCTCATTATGCTGTAGGAACCTGGTTGCAGAAATTTTCATTGGTACTCAAACGATTACTTCCGCAAAAAGTATACGAACGCATGCTCCGTAATCACTATAAACTTTAGGTTCAATATGTGAACAACTCGTGGAGAAACTTTTCGTCAATCCCAGCGAGTGATTCAAAACTTAAATTATTTTTAAACCAAATAAACAGCCAATAAATAATTCCCTCGCTCAACCCTCTAATTAAAAACTTTATGAAATTTTTTATCGATACCGCTAACTTAGATCAAATTAAAGAAGCGCAAAATTTAGGCGTTCTGGATGGCGTAACCACGAATCCGTCCCTTATGGCCAAAGAAGGCATAACCGGTCGTGAAGCCATCTTAAAACACTATGTCGCTATTTGCGAAATTGTTACTGGAGACGTTTCTGCAGAGGTCATTGCTACGGACTTTGAGGGTATGGTAAAAGAAGGAGAAGAGCTCGCTGCACTTCATCCTCAAATTGTCGTCAAAGTTCCTATGATTAAAGAGGGCGTGAAGGCGATAAAATATTTCTCTGACAAGGGGATCCGAACGAATTGCACCTTGGTTTTTTCTGCTGGTCAAGCCCTCTTAGCGGCCAAAGCAGGAGCCACATATGTTTCTCCTTTTATTGGTCGTCTTGATGATATCTCTACTGATGGACTTACCTTAATAGAGGAGATTAGGCTCATCTATGACAACTACGGCTTTGACACCCAAATTCTTGCCGCCTCGGTGCGTCACACCATGCATGTGTTGGCTTGTGCTAAAATTGGCGCAGATGTAATGACTGGCCCACTTTCTTCGATTGAAGGCTTACTTAACCATCCATTAACCGATATTGGATTGGCTAAATTTTTAGCAGATTATAAAAAAGGAAACTAAGCATGGCTTATGCTTAATTATCGATTGAGGTAATTGAGTAATTTTTGCTCAGCGTCTAAGCTGAAGATATTGGTGTGCGGGTCAATAATGATTCCTTTAGCATCAATCATCATGGTTTTGTTGACTGAATTAATGAGCAGAGCCATACTCGCTTTTTCGAAGTCTTCAAATTGAAATTCATGTTCTGTGCGATAGCTTTCGTGCTGAACCAATCTTTGCCATTTTTTAAATTGATCATCGACATTGACGCCGATAAAATCAAACTCCGGGTATTTGCCTCTGAGCTCACT
>DDCS01000061.1:4005-14053 GCA_002335345.1 Flavobacteriaceae bacterium UBA2000
ATCGGGCAGGGGCTTGTTTGGCATCAGTCTCAGGGCTATTTCAGAAAGTTCAGAGATCAGCTGCTTGTCCTCACTGCTTTGGTTATATCCATTGAATTTATCCAGAATAAGGGCCATATGCTCCGTATTCTCGGCGTGAATAAAATAGTTAATCACCGTGTTTTTGAGCAAACTCTGTTTCAAAGAATCATTGGTAATCTTAGACTTAATCAGGTCCATCTTATGCCAATTGTGCTCAAAGGACATACGGCTAAACTCTTTTTCTCCCTCAATGGCCTCAAAGGCTAGATTGTCAAAATAATAGCCCAGGCACCTGAAATAAGGATAATAAGTTCTTAGGTCTTCATTACCGAGATCCATTTTCCTTCTGTAATCATAAAATGTAGCCGGTATAGCCATTTCTTCTCCATAACGCAGTCGCTTATTGTTCGAGGCAATATAGAGTTCCATTTTTCCAAAAATAGCATAGTCAATAGCGGCATTGGCTACGCTTAAGAAAGCCTCAGAGGTCCGTTTAGTCTCTATAAACTCGCTTAAAAAGGTCTGCCTTTGCAAACGAATGGAATCCATTTTTTCAACGAACGCCTCTGGCGCTAGACTATAAAAAGAAAGGATTTCTTGATCAGCCTTTTCATTAAGCAAGAATAGCTCGGTGAGGAAATTGTTTTTAGAAGATCCAGGCCCAGTATAGGTCAAAGATTCATCAAATTCCAAAGTATTCACACGCAGCATGATGCTGTCGCCCGGCTCGACAAACAAGGCTTGGAATTCAAAATGTTGAAAGTAATACAGCCCGGGATCCGCTGCTTTTATATGATACAAAAAGAAATTGCGCTCATCTAAAAATACGGTATCACTGGCGTTGCGATTATGAGAGATAACGACATAATCGGTCTTGGGATTCACAATTTGCCCCCCGATCCAAGCACTGCCACAGGCTTCTGGGTCAGATTTGGATTGGCAGGAGACAACAATAAGACTCAATAAAACATAAAGACTAAAGCGCACGGTTCCTATCAGTTGTTGTTCCTTACAAAAATAGTTTTCTCAACCAAGTCATTTGTTAATGCCTCGTTAAAGTATTATTCAGTGGTCTTGAATAGGTTTGTTCAGAAAATGGCTATTTTTGCGCCCAGTAAAACAAAACAGCAATGCTATCAGTTTCAAATTTATCGGTACAATTCGGCAAACGCGTCCTTTTTGACGAAGTTAACACGCAATTCGTCCAAGGCAATTGTTATGGAATCATTGGGGCTAACGGAGCAGGAAAATCCACCTTTTTAAAGATACTTTCTGGAAAGCAAGATCCAACGTCAGGGCGGGTGCACTTGGAACCTGGTAAACGCATGAGCGTACTCGAGCAAGATCACAACGCTTGTGATTCATTTACTGTTTTGGAAACTGTGGTGCGTGGTAATAAAGATCTATTTGCCTTAAAAACTGAAATGGATGCCCTTTATGCGGACTATAGTGATGAAAACGCGGAACGCATAGGAGAGCTTCAAGTGGCTTTTGAGGAGATGAATGGATGGAACGCCGATAGTGATGCAGCGGCCTTATTATCCAATTTGGGGATAAAAGAAGATTTTCACTATACCTTGATGTCTGATTTAGACGGTAAACAAAAAGTTCGTGTGCTTTTAGCACAAGCTCTTTTTGGCAGTCCTGATGTTTTGATCATGGATGAGCCCACCAACGATTTGGATTATGAAACCATTTCTTGGCTTGAACAATTTTTAGCCAATTACGACAATTGTGTTATTGTGGTTTCCCACGACCGTCACTTTTTAGATGCGGTCTGCACACACATTAGCGACATTGATTTTGGAAAAATAAATCACTTTAGCGGAAACTACACCTTCTGGTACGAAAGCAGTCAATTGGCGGCAAGACAGCGTGCACAGCAGAATAAAAAGGCCGAAGAAAAGAAAAAAGAGCTTCAGGAATTCATCATGCGCTTTAGTGCGAACGTGGCCAAGAGTAAGCAAGCGACTTCGCGAAAAAAGATGCTAGAAAAGCTTAATGTGGATGAACTTAAGCCTTCTAGCAGACGCTATCCTGCCATTATTTTCGATCGAGAACGCGAAGCTGGGGATCAAATCTTGAACGTAGAGAATCTTTCTGCATATTTGGACGGTGAGGTTTTGTTTAAAAATATAGACCTGAACCTGGCAAAAGGGGATAAAGTTGTGCTGTATTCTAAGGACTCTCGTGCAACAACAGCCTTTTATCAAATCATTAATGACCAAATAAAAGCCGAATCGGGAATATTCTCGTGGGGGGTCACGACAAACCAAAGTTATTTGCCTTTAGATAACAGTCAATTTTTTAACCGAGACGAGAATCTTGTCGACTGGCTAAGACAATGGGCTAAAACAGAAGAAGAAAAAGAAGAGGTGTACCTTCGCGGATTTTTAGGAAAAATGCTTTTTAGTGGGGAAGAGGCCTTGAAAAAGTGTACGGTGCTCTCTGGTGGAGAAAAAGTACGCTGTATGCTCAGCCGTATGATGATGATGCGTGCCAATGTTGTGATGTTAGACGAGCCAACAAACCACTTAGATTTGGAGTCCATTACGGCCTTTAACAACTCCTTGAAAAATTTTAAAGGGACGGTCCTCTTGACGACCCACGATCATGAATTTGCACAAACGGTCGGAAATCGCGTAGTTGAATTAACCCCAAAAGGGGTAATTGATCGTTATACGAGTTTTGATGAGTATATGAGTGATGCCAAAATCAAGGAACTCCGTCAATCCATGTATGGCACCGCGGTTTAAGTCAATGCCAAAAATCAGCGCGAATTAATCGAATTTTTGAGCGACTTCAAATGCTTGCTCATACTGATCCTCACGCACGAGTAACTGCACCTGATCCAAAACGCCGCCGCCAAAGCCGGCGATCGCCCCGCTTTGGGTGTCATTGCGCACCACAGGGCTTATTCCCATGTCGTTTAGTTCGGCGGTAATGGCTCCAGCAACGAGTGACGGGCCGGTAAATATTCTTTTCATGCTCATAATGTAATCGGAATTATTACGCCGCGATCGCGTAAATCAAGTTTGGCTAAAGGCAATGAACTAAAAAAGTTTAACGCAAAACTGCTTCAAAATCACGCGCAAAAGTTTCTTGCAATTTCCTCATGATTTTATCAATTTGTTTATCCGTTAAGGTCTTATGCTCGTCTTGAAGCGTAAATGAAAGGGCATAACTCTTTTTACCCTCAGGAATATTTTTTCCTGTGTAAACATCAAAAAGCGTTACCTCTCGAAGCAATTGTTTCTCAGCATTCAAAGCGGCACTTTTTAGCTGATCAAAGCTGATGTGCTGATCCAACAATAACGCTAAGTCCCGCTTGACTTTTGGGAATTTAGCAATCGGAGCAACTTTAATGCTCTGGGGTGAAATCATTGATTTTATGGCAGCCCAATTGAATTCAGCATAGAGAACGGGAAGTTCAACATCAAATGCGTTACACAAATTTTGTTGAAGTACCCCGTAATGAACTAAGGCTTTTGAGCCATTGTAGGCCGTGAGCCCCTCTTGCCAGAGCGCTTGTGCGCAACTTTCTTCTGAAGTGACTAAAATCCCTAAACTCTGCAACAATTGATGTACAGAACTTTTGAGCTCAAAAAAACTGATGTTTTCAGCGTTCGATTGCCAGTGCCCTTCGTTAGTCTTGCCTGCCAGTCCTAAGGCCAAACAGTCGAACTCTTCATAGCCCCCCCCATTGTGTCGATACGTTTTGCCAAATTCAAAAACGCGAAGCCCACTCACTTTGCGATTCAGATTAAATCCGATGGATTGTAAGACCCCAAAAACCATAGACTGTCGCATCACGCCAAGGTCTTGACTCAATGGGTTGAGTAAGGCCACGTCTTGATCGGGATTTAAATCAGCAATGAGCCCAGAATTTTGTTTTGCCGTTAGGGAATTGTTTAAAATTTCAAAATAGCCTTGACTGGTGAGTTGTTGGGCCAGTCTGTTTTGCAACTGAAAGTCCTCACGATGCCCCAATGTGGCGACCGAAGCGTTAAGCTTAGCGCTGAAATTAATGTTGTTATAGCCATAAACCCGCAGTATTTCTTCAATGACGTCGGCCTCGCGGGTCACGTCATTGCGATAAGCGGGAATAGTCATCCCGAGGCCGGTCTCGGTGATATTATTGATTTTTATGTCCAAAGAGGTCAAAATCGACTTAATGGTTTCTTTTGGGAGCGCTTGACCAATAACCTTAGCAGCAGTTTCGAAATTCAAAAACACCTGATGGTCCGCAATTTTCTTTGGATAGATATCTGCAATGTCGCTTGAAATATGGCCGCCGGCGAGTTCATTGATCATAATGGCAGCGCGCTTCAAGGCGTACTCCACCGTATTGGGATCGATGCCTCGCTCAAAGCGAAATGAAGCATCGGTGTTGAGTCCATGGCGCTTTGCTGTTTTACGGACGCTAACCGGATCAAAATAGGCGCTCTCTAGAAAGATCGAAGTCGTTTCTTCGGTGACTCCGGACTCCAATCCACCAAATACACCGGCAATACACATAGGCTGGTCCGCATTACAAATCATTAGATCCTCTGCGTGTAATTTTCGAATCACCCCATCGAGTGTGGTAAATTCAGTGTCTTGGGCTACCGTTTTTACAATGACCTTGTTGCCAGCGATTTTAGCGGCATCAAAAGCGTGGAGCGGTTGTCCGAGTTCGTGCAGGATGTAATTCGTGACATCGACTACATTGTTGATCGGTTTGACACCAATGGCGCTCAAACGATGTTTCAGCCAGTCCGGTGAAGGACCAACTTTTATCTCGCTGAGCGTGACTCCAGCGTAACGTGGAGCGCGCTTTTGATCGTCAACCTTAACTTCAATTTTTAGTGAACGTTTGTCTATGTGAAAACTGCTGGTCGAGGGGGTAATAAGCTCAAGAGCAATTCCTTGTTGCACTAATCCCGCTTTTAAATCCCTGGCCACACCCCAATGACTCATGGCGTCCGATCTGTTTGGGGTTAATCCAATTTCAAAAAGCTGGTCTTTGGTTACGGGAATGAGTTCTGATAAGGGCGTTCCCGGCTTTGGACTGCCCTCCAAGACCATAATTCCGTCGTGGTTATCGCCCAGGCCGAGTTCATCTTCGGCGCAGATCATGCCTTCACTGGCTTCTCCGCGAATTTTACTTTTTTTAATGGTCCAAGGGCTACCGTCTGCTGCGTAAAGTGTTGTCCCCACAGGGGCCACTGCGACATACTGACCCTCAGCAACATTAGGAGCGCCGCAAACAATAGCGCTCGGCTGTTCTTGACCAATATCGACTGTGGTGCATCTGAGCCGATCAGCATTTGGGTGCTGGATACAGCTCAATACTTTTCCCACCACGATTCCCTCTAAATCGCCGGGTACAGAGCTATAATGTTCAATGCCTTCGACTTCTAGGCCTAAATCTGTCAACAATTCCGCCGTTTGGTCTGCGGACCAATCCAGGCGTAAAAATTGTTTTATCCAATTGTATGATATGGTCATGTTCTTTGGGTTAAAGCAACAAAGATAGGATTATGCTTGTTTTTGTTAAAGCCAATAAGGCGTAAATTATGAGATATGATGCCAAAGGTTCTTGTACTTAAAAATGGCCGCTAAGGTGTTGCGCACCCCCAAATGCTCTTCTCGATTGAGGTCAGGGTCTTGGCGGAGCAGTTCCTGGGCATAGGAGCGGGCAATTTTAAGGGTTTCTCCGTCTTTGATTAGATCGGCTATTTTGAGCTGGAGTACCCCGCTTTGTTGCGTTCCCATGAGATCTCCTGGTCCACGGAGACGCAAGTCGGCCTCTGAAATTTCAAATCCATCATTGGTTGCGACCATGGTTTCTAGACGATGCCGTGCATCATCCGACAACTTTTGGCCAGACATTAAAATACAATAACTCTGATCTGCACCCCGACCCACACGGCCGCGCAGTTGGTGTAATTGACTCAGGCCAAATCGTTCGGCGCTTTCGATAACCATAACACTGGCATTGGGCACGTTAACGCCCACTTCGATGACCGTTGTGGCCACCATGATTTGGGTTTGCCCAGAGGCAAACCGCTGCATTTCAAAGTCCTTGTCTGCTGATTTCATCTGGCCATGAACGATTGAGACCTGGTATTTTGGCGCAGGAAATTCTCTAACGATACTTTCATAGCCGTCCATAAGGTCTTTGTAATCCATTGCTTGAGACTCTTGAATTAGGGGGTAAACAATGTAAACCTGTCTGCCTAAGGCAATTTCTTGGCGGATAAAGCCGAAAACCTTAAGGCGGTTACTGTCAAATCGATGGACTGTTTTAATCGGTTTTCGCCCTGGGGGAAGCGTATCGATAACACTGATGTCTAGATCCCCGTAGAGACTCATGGCGAGGGTTCGAGGAATAGGGGTCGCGGTCATGACCAAGACGTTGGGCGGAAGCTCATTTTTATGCCATAATTTACTGCGTTGTGCCACGCCAAAACGGTGCTGCTCATCAATAATAGCCAGGCCTAAATTTTTGAAAACAACCCGGTCTTCAAGCAGCGCATGCGTCCCGACCAAAATATTGAGTTTGCCGTTTTCCAGGTCCTCTAAAAGGACTTTTCTATCTGAAGTTTTAGTTGAACCAGTTAGTAATGAAATGCTGATATTGAGTTTATTACAATATTCAGTTAATCCGTTGAAATGTTGGACTGACAAAATTTCAGTAGGCGCTAAAATGCAAGCTTGATACCCATTATCAAGCGCGAGAAGCATACTCATAAACGCCACTATGGTTTTGCCCGAACCGACATCGCCTTGAAGCAATCGATTCATTTGTGCGTTGGCCCCCAAATCTTGTCTAATTTCTTTGATCACCCGCTTTTGTGCCGGGGTTAATTTAAAGGGTAAATGTTCATTAAAAAAGGTGTTAAAATGGATCCCAACTTCAGTAAATCGATAACCTTTAATTTTTTTCTTGTGGATCAAATTTTTCCGCAATAATTGAAGCTGAATAAAAAATAGTTCCTCAAATTTTAATCGAAACTGGGCTCGTGCTAAAGCATTGTGATCCGTAGGAAAATGAATTTGGGTCAAAGCCTCTCGCTGATCCATTAACTTCAGTTGTGTCTGAATCGACTCGGGTAAGGGATCTAAAGTGGGTCCGAGGTGCTCTTGGATCAGTTGCGTGGTAAGCTGGTTCATTATTCTATTGCTTACGCCACTCTTACTTAGTTTTTCAGTGGACGGGTATAAGGGTTGGAGGGCGGTGCGCCGTTGCTGCTCGTGTTGGGAGAGCAATTCCAACTCAGGATGGGCCATAGAAAATTGACCCTGAAATTGAGTGAGTCTGCCAAAGGCGACCAGGGGCACTCCAGTTTTCAGGGATTGTTTGATCCATTTATGGCCGCGGAACCAAATCAATTCCATGGTCCCGGTGTCGTCTCTAAACGCTGCGACGAGCCGCTTTCCTCGCTTTTGATCAATTAAATCAACATGAGTGATGGTCCCAATGATTTGTACTTCGGCTCCCGTATTGACCAGGCCGCCAATTTTGTGGTACTGTGTTCGGTCAATATAGCGGTTTGGAAAAAGGTGAAGTAAGTCCTGAAATGTATTTATCGAGAGTTCTTGGCGCAGCAGAGTGGCGCGTCCTGGGCCGACGCCTTTGAGGTATTCAATGGGGGTTTGAAGGACATTATTACCACTCATAATACGCTTGTTACCACATTTGAGCCACCTCTGCTTTTAAATACGCTAATGCGCGGCCCATGTCGTCTGCATCGTGTTCTGTTTGCGCCACGAGGGCAGTGCGCAGGGCACTGACCTCCGGCCAATCGTTTTGGCCTGCTGCGCGCAGCCGGAGTATGGTTTTGTTTTTTGCCATCAAAATAAGATCCCAACATTCAGCGCTGACATAGATTTGCTGGCTCACGTTGTGATCAAATTCTTGTTCTATGGTTTGAATGAGCGCCTGCAGGTAAGCCTCGGGTTCATGTGACCCCGCAGGTAAGCGCAAAACTAATTTGCTCAGTGCGTTACGGCTCAAGAATAAAGTAAGGCGCTCGTAGGCTTGAAGCCGTATGCCGAGGCTTTCTTTGGCTTGTTGACGGCGAAGCTCAAAATGTCGTTTTTTCTGCTCCTGATTGGCTTGGTGCTTCATAACATAAAGGGCTCCTAAAGCCACGAGCACCCCCGGCAAAATATAAAGCAGTAAATCTAAAAGTTCATTCATAGGTTACGGTCTGAAGATAGATTTTAAGGGCACGAGCGTTAGTTTTGATTTAAATAATCTAAAGCGACTTGTGTTAGGGCTTTAACCCCAAGGGACATACCTGAGTCTTCAACCTTAAAATCAGGGGTGTGGTGTGGAAAAGGCTCCTTATTTCCGGGCTCCATGCCGCCTAAAAAGAAGAAGAAGCCAGGAACAATCTCTTGATAATAAGAGAAATCCTCCCCACCCGTCGAGGCCACGGTTGTTTGGACGTTTTCCTTACCCGCAACTGATTCCAATGAAGGCACCATCTGTGCTGTGAGTTCAGGATCATTATAGGTCACCACGGTATTGTTTTGCCACTCGATTTCCGCACTGCCGTTATAGGCTTTTGCGATATCACGCGCCATCTCATTCATCCGTCTTATGATCAGCGCCCGCATTTCAGGATTCAAGGTGCGTACCGTTCCAATGAGCTCTGCAGTTTCAGGAATGATATTAAATCGGACTCCAGCCGAAATTTTACCGACTGTAATCACCGCGGCTTCCTCAACTAAGGGCGATTCGCGGCTGATAATGGTCTGGAATCCATCAATGATTTTTGCAGCGATGAGAATCGGATCGACGCCAGTCCAAGGGGCTGACCCATGGGTCCCTTTTCCACTGATGTTTACCACAAAGCGCTCTACGGCGGCCATGGTGCCTCCTGATTTATAACGGATGGTCCCTACGGGGGTCGCTGAATTGATGTGCAATCCAAAAATCGCATCGACCGCGGGATTTTGTAACACCCCATCCTTAATCATAAGTTTTGCTCCGCCTTCTTCACCGGGTGGCGGCCCTTCTTCGGCCGGTTGAAATACAAATTTTATCGTCCCTTTGATTTTATCCTTGTGCTGAGACAGGACTTCAGCCACGCCCATAAGGATCGCCGTATGGGTATCGTGTCCGCAAGCGTGCATGACTCCAGTTGGGGTTCCTAAAAAGGTGGTGGTCTCGAAACTTTTATAAGGCAGATCATTTCGTTCGGTAACGGGCAGCGCGTCAATATCGGCCCGCAGCGCGACTACGTTACCGGGCTGATCTCCATGAAGCAGACCGATAACCCCTGTTTTAGCCACTTCAGTGCGGACCTCTAGACCCAATGATTTGAGGTGTTTTGCAATTTTTTCTGCCGTGCGGAATTCACGGTTAGAGAGTTCTGGGTGCTGATGAAAGTCGTGGCGCCAATCGATTACTTTGGCCTGTACAGCATCAATCGATTCTGCGAGTTCTTTTGGCATTTGAGCCTGGGCGCTTATGCTTGCGAGAATACAAAAACCGAACATAGATTTTACAATAGGCGATCTCATTAAACGGGAGGATTTAAAATTTGTAAGGATTAAATATAGCCCTTTTCTCTTTGGACTGCAAGTGGAGTAAATGTTTATAAATTATGAAATTTGACCGATGCCTCCTGCTTCATTTTCCCTATTTTCGAGGCCATAAGCAGACACAAATTTCCACTTGAAAAATTATCTCGAACAACTCAACGAAGCCCAAAAGGCCCCAGTAATCCAAAAGGATGGAGCGATGATTGTTATCGCTGGAGCCGGTTCGGGCAAAACTCGAGTATTGACCTATCGCATCGCCTATTTGATGCAACAGGGTGTGGATCCTTTTAATATTCTTTCCTTGACCTTTACCAATAAGGCTGCGCGGGAAATGAAGGAGCGAATTGCGGCGATCGTCGGAACCAGTGAGGCTAAAAACCTTTGGATGGGAACGTTTCACAGTGTTTTTGCCAAGATCCTTCGTGTGGAGGCAGAACGCCTAGGGTACCCTTCTAATTTTACCATTTATGATACCCAAGATTCTCAA
>DDCS01000037.1:0-5118 GCA_002335345.1 Flavobacteriaceae bacterium UBA2000
GGCGTGTACGCTACCAGACTGCGCCACATCCCGATTTTAAGAGGGCAAAGATATTTCTTTTATTCTTTATTCAAACAATTTTACTACCTTTTACCGTATCGATAAAACGTCCAAAATGAAATGGTTTATAGCTCTGCTTGGCCTCATGACGCTGGCCTGCCAGCATCCAAACGCTCAAAATGATTTAACATTAACCGTGCCTAATGATCGGCCCTACACCATAGAAATGGTTTTTGATGGGGTACAGAATCCTTGGGGCATGGATTGGCTGCCTGACGGCAGTATGCTGATTACCGAAAAAAGTGGGGTATTGTTTCATGTAAAGCAGGGCAATGCAACAGAGATAACAGGACTCCCCGAGATTTTTAATTGGGGACAAGGGGGGCTTTTAGATGTGGCCGTTCCTCCTGATTTCGCTCAAAACAAATGGGTCTATTTTACGATGGCCACCACGATCGGTGGTGGTGAAGGCGGTAACACAACCTTGGTGCGTGGGCAACTTATTGAGAATCGCCTGGATTCAGTAGAGGTCCTATACAAAGCCACGCCCAATGTACCCGAAGGGCAACATTTTGGCTCGAGGATTGCCTTTGACCAAAAAGGCCATGTATTTTTTAGTGTGGGCGATCGATTTCATCGCGATCAATACCCTCAGGACATCACTGTAGATGGGGGTAAAATCTACCGCCTAAACTTAGATGGCAGCATTCCCCAGGACAATCCTTTTTTTAATACCCCAGAGGCTAATAAAGCCATCTACTCCTACGGGCATCGCAATCCTCAAGGCCTGGCCATGCATCCAGAAACAGGTGTGCTATGGGAACACGAGCACGGTCCTCGAGGGGGTGATGAGCTGAATATTATTGACCCGGGACTCAATTATGGTTGGCCAGTAATTACTTACGGAATCAACTATAACGGCACGACAATCACAGAGCAAACTGAGGATCCAGCAATGCAACAGCCCCAGTATTACTGGGTGCCCTCGATTGCCCCTTGCGGTATGGCTTTTGTCACCGGTGACCGCTACCCGAATTGGAAGAATCAACTCCTGGTGGGCTCTTTAAAATTTGCCTACATCGAGATGCTTCAACTCGAAGGCACTAAGGTGATCGGTCGTCAAAAAATAGCCGAAAACATTGGGCGCGTGCGCAATGTTAAAATGGGGCCAGACGATATGGTCTATGTGGGCGTTGAGGGAGAAGGTGTGGTGCGCCTTAAACCACTATAAAGTGATTTTGCCCCCCATTATGGATGAATTCGCGGGGTATAAATTACTATCTTTGTAAAAACGCAAAAACATGACGATCATCGGGGTTGCTGGCGGTACAGCGAGTGGAAAGACCACCTTTGTCAATGAGGTTATAAACGGGCTGAGCGCCGATGGTTTGGGGCTCATTGCTCAAGATGCGTATTATAAAGACAACAGCCACATGACCTTTGACGAGCGCTGTCTGCTTAACTACGATCACCCCGAGGCGATTGACTTTGACCTAATGGTCGAGCAAATAAAAGCCTTAAAAGCGGGCGCCTCCATTGATCAACCGGTATATGATTATAAAATTCACAATCGTACTGCGGAAACGTTACCCATCACCCCCAAAGCAGTTTTTATTATCGAAGGTATTTTGGTGTTACACCATAAAGCCCTGAGGGATTTGATGGATCTGAAAATTTTTGTCGATGCCCCGGGGGACCAAAGACTCATGCGCCGAATGAAGAGAGATCTGGCCGAGAGAGGCAGAGACCTGAACGAGGTCATGCAGCGCTATTCAGAGACGTTAAAACCCATGCATGACGCCTACATAGAGCCCTCAAAAGCCCATGCTGATATCGTAGTTTTGTCTCATCAAAACAATCCACAGGCCGTTTCTCTGTTACAAACCTACATTGAATCCAAAATATCCCACCACCAATAAATAAAACCCATGAATAAAATTAAATCCAAAACCTGGTTTACAGTTCTGAGCAACCGTTATGTTTTGTTGAGTGTTGCCTTTGTGGTTTGGATGATTTTTTTCGATACCAATTCTTGGCTTATCCATAGAGAATTGGACGAGGAAATTGAGGTTTTGGAGCAGCGTAAAAACCAATTTGAACAGGACATAAAAAAAGATAATGATTTTGTAACCCAAATGCAGGATACGTTTGAAATGGAGCGCTATGCCCGAAGTGAGTATTATCTGAAAAAGGAAAACGAAACCATTTTTTTAATCGAAGAGGCGGACAGCACACAAAATAATTCTGCCCAATGAGTGCTTTAGATTTTTCTGAATTTAACCGCTTTGACGATAAACTTTGGAAGCAGCAAATCCAAATGGACCTCAAAGGAAAGGACTACAATCAAGAGCTGATCTGGGAGAGTCCAGAGGGTATCGCGGTACAACCTTTTTACACAAAAAATAAGACCAAAGTTTCCTCAATTCCCGATTTGCCAGACACTTGGGCCCACACCACTCAAATCTACATGGGAGACAAAAATGTGGTCCATCAACTTATTCAGCAAAAACAAGAGCAAGGCATTCGGAGTTTTCACCTGGTCTGCGACGAACCCTTTGAGCCTGCTGAGGTTTTAAATTACTTTAACGCCAGCGGTGTTCAGCTGATTTTGAACTGTAATTTTTTAAACAAAACCTGGTTAATGGAGCTCATTGAGAAGGCTAGAGTTGCGAAAGTCGCTCTTTATTTAAATCAAGACCCGCTCCACCATTTAGCAAAAACAGGAAATTGGCCCGCCCATCCCGACAATGTTTTTAAACCATTATACGAGATTTTAACTCAAAACAGCGATGAGGGGTCCTATCTGGGTGTTCACGCGATCCTTTATGCTGAATCAGGGGCCAGTAACGTCCAGCAATTGGCCTACAGTATGGCTCAAGCCAATGAAACCTTAGAACAATTAAGTGGATATGGCTCTTTACCCAAAAGTCTTTTATTGAACTTCAGTTTTGGTATTGGTCCGAATTACTTTTTCGAGATTGCTAAACTTCGTGCCATGCGCCGCTTGTGTAATCTGCTCGGACGAATTCACGATAGAGAAATTAAGTGTCATATCACGGCATTGCCTGCACAGCGATTCATGACCGTTTACGATTTTAACAACAATCTATTGCGGCACAGTTCAGCAATGATGGCAGGAATCCTCGGTGGGGCAAACGCCTTATGCAATCTGCCCTACGACCATCACTACAAAAAAAGTCATGAATTCTCACAAAGTTTGGCCGAAAACCAACTCTTTATTCTAGAGTCCGAAGTATTTCAAGACATCGATGCCCGGGTGACCAATGGCGCCTATTACATTGAACAACTCACTGAAAAATTAGCGGAACAGGCCCTGGCTTTATTTAAATCCATCGAGGCTTCAGGGGGTTGGCTTAAAGCCATAAAACAAGGAACGCTACAACGAAAAATTAAAGAACAACACGAGAAATCTGTGCATGCACTAGATTCCTTTGATGCGGTGGTTGTTGGTATAAATAAATACGCAGATTCCACTCAAAAAATGAAGGATCAATTAGAATTGTATCCATTTCAAAAAATGAACCCTCAAAAGACTTTGGTTGCGCCGATTGTTGCGCGCCGATTGACGCAAAAGTTTGAATTACAAAGATTAAATGATGAAAAAAAAGCGTAATATTTTTAATGATTATCCCTCAATGAATAAAGCATTCTTTGGGGTTTTATTGAGTTTAATTTTGTCCCTCAATGCATGTCAGCAAGGACCAGAGTATCGCTTTCAAGATGAGCCTAAGGTCGTGGCATGTTCCGAGATGCCCGAGGACTTTATGCATGAGTTACTCTACAGCTTTAGAGAAGATATAGGCGCTTTTTACAATCAGTATACAGACTACATCAAAGGCAGCCGAAGCTATTATTTTGAGGCTTATGGACAATATGTATACTTTGGTTTTTCGGGAACAGCCCGCTTTGACGATATTGCTTCTGATCACAGTCGTGCCCTACTTCAGGAACTTAGGAAAGAAAAAGATTTTTGGATCATTAAAGACAAACAAGAGCGCCTGAACTACAATCATCCTTATCTGCGCTGTCTGTTAGACGGTATTGCCGATGACGACCTGAGGATATCACTACAAAATTTACGACAGGCCAAATCGCTTACGCCAGAACTCATTGCGGAAACCATGAGAATCAATGTCCAAAAAGTAATTTCTGACCCTAACTTATCCATGTATCTAGCCCTTGATGGATTTTATCAGCCCTTGATTAATCGCAGTGCTAAAAAATGAGTCAACGTAAAGCGGTAGTACATATTACTCTAGATGACGGGCCTGAATGGGACCAACACACGCAATCCACGGAAGTCGATGAATTGTCTGCCTATGGGGCTGGAGCACCTCCTTTTTTGCGAGGACCCTATGCGACGATGTATGTCCAAAGACCCTGGACCGTACGTCAATACGCGGGATTTTCTACCGCGGAAGAGAGCAATGACTTCTATCGCAAAAACTTAGCTGCGGGACAAAAAGGACTTTCTGTAGCCTTTGATTTACCGACCCACCGAGGCTATGACAGCGATCATCCTCGAGTAACGGGCGATGTGGGTATGGCCGGTGTTGCCATAGACACCGTAGACGACATGAAGATACTCTTTGACCAAATTCCATTGGACAAGATGAGCGTTTCCATGACCATGAACGGCGCTGTTTTGCCGATTATGGCGTTTTACATTACGGCCGCACAAGAGCAAGGCGTCCCACCAGAGCAACTTTCAGGAACCATCCAAAATGATATCCTGAAAGAATTTATGGTGCGCAACACTTACATCTATCCCCCAGCAGCATCGATGCGCATTGTTCGCGATATCTTTAAGTATACCAGCCAAAATATGCCCAAATTCAACTCAATTTCAATTTCGGGCTACCACATGCAAGAGGCAGGCGCCACAGCCGAATTAGAGCTGGCTTATACCTTAGCCAATGGGCTTGAATACGTCAGAGAAGGTTTAGCGGCAGGATTGCACATTGATGATTTTGCCCCGAGACTTTCTTTTTTCTGGGGCATCGGTATGAATCATTTTGAGGAAATTGCCAAAATGCGCGCCGCCCGCATGCTTTGGGCTAAAATCATAAAGAGTTTTGCACCCAAAAACAATAAATC
>DDCS01000037.1:5216-6652 GCA_002335345.1 Flavobacteriaceae bacterium UBA2000
CATACCAATGCACTCGACGAAGCCTTAGCCTTACCCACCGAATTTTCAGCACGTATTGCACGCAACACCCAGCTATTTTTACAACATGAAACCCAAGTTACGCGCAGTGTTGACCCTTGGGCAGGGAGCTTTGAGCTAGAGCGCAGAACCAAGCAATTAATGGAAAAAGCTTGGGCGTTAATTGAAGAAATTGAAGCCTTAGGAGGGATGACCAAAGCCATTGAAAATGGCATGCCTAAATTGCGCATTGAGCAAGCCGCGGCGCGCAAACAAGCCCGAATAGATTCCGGAGCGGAAATTATTGTCGGGGTAAACAAGCACCAACGCCCTAACGATGAGCCCCTGCACATTCTTAAGGTGGACCAGGCAAAGGTTTTGACCGCCCAGCTGAAAAAACTAAATCGTGTGAAACAAGAGCGGGACCAGGCGGCGGTTCAAATTGCATTGGATAATTTAACCCAGGCCGCAAAGACCGATGGCAAAAATTTATTAGCTTTAGCCATAACGGCGGCCAAGCAGCGAGCGACTTTAGGTGAAATATCAGAAGCACTTGTTAAGGAATTTGGACGTTATCAGGCACAAATACAAACCTTTAGCGGCGTGTACAAAAAAGAAATAAGCAACGATCAGTGGTTTGAAAAAGCACAAAAGGCCGTGCGGGAATTTGCCCTTCAAGAAGGACGTCAACCCCGTATTATGGTGGCTAAAATGGGGCAGGACGGACATGATCGCGGGGCAAAAGTCGTTGCGACCGGTTATGCCGATTTAGGCTTTGACGTAGACGTAGGTCCTCTGTTTCAGACCCCAGAGGAAACGGCCAAACAAGCTGTAGAGAACGATGTTCACTTTTTAGGGGTATCGTCACTGGCCGCTGGACATATGCGTTTGGTTCCCCAAGTGATCCAAGCCTTAGCAGATTTAGGCCGTAGAGATATAATGGTCATCGTAGGGGGCGTCATTCCTGAAGATGATCACAAAGCGCTTTATGAAGCTGGTGTGGTTGCGATTTACGGGCCGGGTACCAACTTGAGCCAGGCCGCTTTGGAACTCATCGAAATACTCATGGGCACAAGCCCGGAAACCAACCAATAATTTAAATACTATGGATTATACCCAAAAGATGCTTCAGGCGGACGCCCTAAAAGGCAAAACAATTGTTGTTACCGGTGGCGGAAGTGGACTGGGTAAAGCCATGACCACTTACTTTTTGGAACTCGGCGCCAATGTGGTCATCAGCTCCCGAAATCAGGAAAAAATTGATCTTGCAGCAAAGGAACTAATTGAACAAACCGGTGGCTCTGTTTTAGCGGTGCCTTGTGATGTACGTCATTACGATCAAGTAGAAGAATTGGTAAAAAAGGCTTGTGATACCTACGGGTCAGTCGATGTCCTGGTCAATAATGCGGCGGGGAACTTCATTTTACCCACAGAACGCC
>DDCS01000178.1 GCA_002335345.1 Flavobacteriaceae bacterium UBA2000
TATTGAAATACATTTTTAAAGGTATAGGCCGTGTAGACCATATAGCCTCCACAAGTGTGTACCATGCCTTTAGGTTTTCCCGTAGAACCCGAGGTATAAAGTATAAACAAAGGGTCTTCAGCATCCATCATGGTGGCAGGACAATGATCACTCGCCTGGTCAACAAGAGGCTTTAACCAAAGATCCCGACCAGGGACCATATTGATTTTTTGATTGGTGCGTGCGACAACTAAAGTTTTTTGAATCCCTGGGCACTCCTCAAGTGCCTGATCGACTATATTTTTTAGGGCTATGGTTTTAGCCCCGCGAAATCCACCGTCGCTGGTTATGACCAACGCACAATCACAGTCATTAATTCTTGCTGCAAGTGCAGTTGATGAGAAGCCTGCAAACACGACCGAATGTATTGCGCCAATGCGAGCACAAGCCAGAACAGCTATGGCCAATTCAGGAATCATGGGGAGATAAATACAGACGCGATCCCCATGGGTAACCCCTTGGTCTTTGAGAACATTAGCCATCTTGTTGACGGACTTGGCCAGATCGGAATAACTTATTTTTTGAGGGCTTTCGTCTTGTTCATTGGGCTCAAAGATTATGGCTGTTTTATCACCGTTGTGGGCTAAATGACGATCGAGTAAGTTTTCTGTGATATTGAGCTTACCGCCTAAAAACCATTTGACCTGCGTATTTTTTTGATCCCATTCAAAAGTTTTGCCCCAGGGTTTTTGCCATAAAAAGTTGTCTTTGGCAATGCCAGCCCAAAACTCTTCGGGATTCTCTAAACTTTCTTGATAGGCCCGTTTGTATGATTCTGCAGTGTCTAAATGATAATGATTCATAATATCAGAAATAGTTAATTCTCCGCCGTTGTGATCGGTATATAGCGCCTTTGAAGATACAAAAAATGCCCGTCTATGAATTTATAAATTCAATCAACCTGCCTCGAAATTAAACGTTTAAAGGGATAGAGTTATGAATTTACTCAACGATGTTTGCAAGGTCAATCTGTCTATTGGCAGGCATTATTAACTGTTTAATATTTAAAAATTAGAATTATGAGTACGTTAAGAAACAAAGTACAGTTGATCGGAAATTTGGGCAATGACCCAGAAATTGTAACCGTAGCCTCTGGCCGAAAACTCGCGAAGTTTTCTATGGCAACCAATGAGAGTTACAAGAACAATAAAGGGGAGCGCATGACGGACACTCAGTGGCACCATGTGATTGCTTGGGGAAAAACCGCCGAACTAATAGAGCTTTATTTGGGCAAAGGCAAAGAAGTTGCTCTGGAAGGCAAACTCGTTACCCGATTTTGGGATGATCAAGAAGGTCAAAGACGTTATGCCACAGAGGTGCATTGCCACACTTTGCTCATGTTGTAACCTTGACAGTAATCTGGGCGGCGACAGCCGCCCAGATTTTTATCTTATTAATTTCAGGCAATTACTACCTTTGCCGAAAATAAGGTTAAGGCTATGACAGAACATGGGACTATAGAATTGATGGCCCCTGCAGGGAATTTTGAATCGCTGCAGGCAGCAATTGAGAATGGAGCGGATTCAGTTTATTTTGGAGTGGATCAACTTAACATGCGTGCGCGTGCGAGCATTAATTTTACTATTGAGGATTTACCAGAAATTGTAGCGCGCTGTGCAGCGAAGAAGGTACGCACCTATTTGACTTTGAATACCATCATTTACGATCATGATTTATCCATCATCAAGACCCTATTGGACGCAGCAAAAAGCGCCGGGATTACGGCGGTAATTGTCATGGACCAGGCTGTGATCGCCTATGCGCGGCAAATCGGCATGGAAATCCACATATCAACCCAAATCAATATCACTAATATTGAGACGGTTAAGTTTTATGCCATGTTCGCCGATACCATGGTGATGAGTCGCGAGCTTAGTCTTCGTCAGGTCAAAAAAATAGTTGAGCAAATTGAGCGTGATGATGTGCGCGGGCCAAGTGGAAGATTGGTTGAGGTAGAGATTTTTGGTCATGGGGCACTTTGTATGGCGGTTTCAGGAAAGTGTTATTTGAGTTTACATTCACACAACTCATCAGCCAATCGCGGGGCTTGTAAACAAAACTGCAGAAAGAAATATACGGTCATTGACCAAGAGAGTGGTTTTGAAATTGAATTGGACAACGAATATATGATGTCTCCAAAGGATCTTTGTACCCTGGACTTTTTGGATCAAGTGATCGAAACTGGAGTAAAGGTGCTGAAGATTGAAGGTCGTGGTCGCGCGCCAGAATATGTCGCTAAGGTCATTAGGACTTATCGCGAGGCTATTGATGCCCATGCCGCAGGAACCTTTAACAAAGAGCGCGTGGCTCAGTGGATGACTGAACTCGAAAAAGTATACAATCGCGGGTTTTGGAGCGGGTATTATTTAGGTCAAAAACTCGGTGAGTGGAGTGAAGCCAATGGCTCTAAAGCGACACAGAAAAAGGTTTATGTCGGGAAAGGGGTTCACTTTTTCCCAAAATCGAACATCGGTGAATTTAAAATTGAGGCATACGATCTTAAACTAGGAGATACCTTATTAATTCAGGGACCGACAACCGGAGCACAAGAACTCGAGCTCTCAGAAATGTTGGTCAATGATCAGGCCCAAGAAACAGCTTCTAAAGGGGATAGCATCACCTTGCCTTTGCCGTTCCGCATTCGTCCTTCAGACAAATTATACAAAGTCGTCAAGACCGAATACGCGACCACATAACCTTGATGTCATGGTAATAATCACCCTCCAACGACAGAAATGTATCGGCTGTAATTATTGTGTTGAACTGGCACCGGAACAATTCCAAATGTCTAAAAAAGACGGGAAAAGTGTGCTCTTGCACGCTCAAGATAAAAAAGGATTTCACACGTTAAAAACACCAGACGCCTCGGCTTACCAGCCCAGTACTGAGGCAGCAAAGGCCTGTCCGGTAAATATCATTACCACAAAACTCGTTTAGCAAATAAGCATTCTAAAAATTAATCGGAACTCGATTAATCGGAACTTGAGGGCGTGGTTGAGGTTATCGGATTGTTGATCCGGCCTTAATGGCTTGTTCAGGAGCCACAAAGCGCAATGCACCATCCGCATCTTCAGCCATTAAAATCATCCCTTGGCTTTCTGTTCCCCGAATTGCTCTTGGCGCTAGATTGAGCAGGACGCAAACTTGTTTGCCAATGATTTCTTCCGGGCTGAAATGCTCAGCAATACCTGAGACTATAGTACGCTGATCCACACCGACATCTACTTTTAAGACTAAAAGTTTATTGGCTTTTGGCATTTTCTCTGCACTCAAGATGGTTCCAACACGCAGATCCATTTTGGTGAAATCATCAAAATTTACAAGCTCTTTTTGCGGGGTGTGGTTATCGTCCATGGGTTGATTGTTCATTTTGGTTTGGGCTAATTTTTGGCGCTGTAACTCGATTTCTTCATCTTCAATTTTGCGAAATAAAAGAGGGCTTTGTGCAATACGATGGCCCTTTGGCAGATAAGTTGAAGACTCAGCGATTTGTGCCCAATTCAATGGATTTGCTAAGGGGTCTAGTCCTAAGGATTGCTTCAATTTTTTCGAGGTAAAGGGCAAAAAAGGTTCACTAAGAACCGCGAGAGCCGCCGCGATTTGAAGCGCTATGTATAGAATGGTTGCGGTGCGTTCTGGATCACTTTTGATAAGCTTCCAAGGCTCTGCATCGGCAAGATATTTATTACCCATTCGGGCCACATTAATCAATTCAGATTGGGCTTCACGAAAACGATAGCGTTCGATACTGTCTCCAATGACTTTTGGATAGGCCTGTAGCTGATCTAAAATCAATTGATCTTCTTCAAGGAGTTCATTCGGGGTTGGGATTTCACCGTGGTAATATTTATGGGTCAAAACCGTAACACGATTGATAAAATTCCCAAAGATGGCGACCAATTCGTTGTTGTTTCTGGCTTGAAAATCAGCCCAAGTAAAGTCATTGTCTTTGGTCTCAGGAGCATTGGCGGTCAAAGCATAGCGCAGGACATCTTGCTGCTCTGGAAAATCCAAAAGGTATTCGTGTAACCATACCGCCCAATTGCGACTCGTAGATATTTTGTCTCCCTCAAGATTTAAAAATTCATTGGCCGGAACGTTATCGGGAAGAATATAATCTCCGTGTGCCTTGAGCATACTCGGGAAAATGATGCAATGAAAAACGATATTGTCTTTGCCAATAAAATGAACCAATTTGGTTTCTTTATCCTGCCAGTAAGGGGTCCAGTCTACCCCATTGTTTTGCGCCCATTCTTTGGTCGCTGAGATATATCCAATTGGCGCATCGAACCAAACATAGAGTACTTTGCCCTCGGCCTTATCGACAGGGACGGGAATGCCCCAGTCTAAATCGCGAGTCACCGCTCTTGGGCGTAATCCATCGTCGATCCAGGATTTGCACTGACCATAAACATTGGGTTTCCAGTCGGATTTATGCTGATTGAGAATCCATTCTTTAAGCCAAGCTTCATGCTCATCTAAAGGTAAAAACCAGTGCTTGGTTTGTTTGCGTACAGGCGTACTCCCGGACAGGGTACTTTTTGGGCGGATAAGGTCTGTCGCGTTATGACTGGTACCGCATTGTTCACACTGATCTCCATAGCTTTCGGTATTGCCGCATTTTGGACAAGTACCAACAACAAATCGGTCGGCCAGAAATTGCTGGGCTTCTGCGTCAAAGAGTTGCTCTGTAGTTTCTTCAATAAATTTTCCTTTGTCATAAAGATCTTTAAAAAAGTCAGAAGCCGTTTGATGGTGGATTGGGGCTGAGGTTCTAGAATAATTGTCAAAGCTAATGCCAAAATCTGAAAAACTTTTCCCGATGATCTCGTGATAGCGATCGACCACTGCTTGCGGGGTGATCCCTTCTTTTTTTGCTTTTATCGTGATGGGCACGCCGTGTTCATCGCTTCCACAGATAAAAACCACGTCACGTCCTTGAAGACGTAAGTAGCGGGCGTAGATATCGGCAGGAATATAGACACCAGCTAAATGACCTAGATGAACAGGGCCGTTTGCATAAGGTAAGGCTGCAGTAATAGTATAACGTTTCGGGGTCTGCTTCACGACAAAAATTTAGGCCATAAAAGTAAGGATTTAACCCGAAGATTCCACGTAATGAGCCGTTGAGATTGACTCTGGGCTTCTTGCTCACCGAGGATTTAAAGTATTCAGGGCCTATCGAATCATTATGGATTTGCTGTAATGTTGCCCGGCAAAACTAATCCGATAAATATACTGCCCATAACTCAAACGAATTCCTGCGGCTTGACGCACATCAATGCGGTGTTGTCCAGGAAAGAACATACGGTCAGCCAGGGTGACGAGCTCCCGCCCCATAAGATCATAAAGGGTAATTCTTCCGTGGGCCGTTTGCTGGGTTTCTAAAACGATTAAAGTTTGATTGTTCTGATAAACAGGACGATGGGTAAACCGAAGAAAGGGTTTAGGAGCACCCACGCTGAGCGTTTGACAATCGAGGCCTAAATCAAGGGGCTGATAGTTGTGATTGAGCAGTATAGAGTCTATAACCTCTTGATCAAGACAAAACCAGTTGGCCAAGACTGACGCATAAACGTCCCGGAAGTCCGAAGAAGGGATTAGGTTGTCATAATCATCCCAAGTCAACAAATCAGGGTGATCTCCAACGAATCCACTTCCGTTTAAAGCAGGGCCAAAAAGCATCATAGGCGAGGCGGCCCCGTGATCTGTCCCAGAAGAACCATTTTCGTAAGGCCGACGACCAAACTCTGAAATCGTCATGGAGAGGACTTTTTGGTCCCATCCACCAGCGCCCAAATCCTCATAAAACGCTTTAATCGAGCTGGATAAGTCTTGAAGCAGCGCTTGGTGCTGATACCGCTGATCCGCATGTGTGTCAAAACTGCCGAGCGAAACCATATAAACCTTAGTCCCCAGTCCACCTTTGATCAGTCGTGCTACCGCAGCCAATTGAACCGCTAAATCCCCATTGCCGTAATTGGCGTTGTTGCTTGCGGCCATATAGGCCTCATTAATGACCCCAGAATAGGTGTAGGTTGTGTTGGCCGTGGCCCTCAAGTAGGTAAGCTTATCTCCATAAATACAATCAGGAACATTAACCACATCGTGTAACGCTCCATTGGTACCTATGGCTTGAAGTTGCTCAATATTGGCAACAGTGAAGGCGTAATTATTGTCGAAACCGTCAAAAATCAAATTACCAATATTGCCCACTTGGATCGCCGGTGGTGCCGCGGGCGGGTTGGTTAAATAGTCTGGATAGAGATCTTCGAAGTAGCGGCCCCACCAACCCGTTGGCTCTTCGTATTGATGGGCCCCAGAGGCCCAAATATCACTAGAGCGAAAATGCGAGAGATTTTGATCGGGGTAACCTACACCGTGTACTACTTTCATTTGTCCATCGCCCCATACCGATTCTAGGTCGTTCATATAATTTGGCAAGCTGAAGTCGTCATTGAGCGGCATTAAATTGGGCTCAAAATGTCTAATATTCGGCCGAAGATTCGCATAAGTGGCGTAATCATAAACCGGCACTATGGTGTTGAGGCCATCATTTCCACCATTGAGGCGAATGATGACCAATATGTTGTCGTTTTGACTTTCAGATAAGGCTACGGTTAACGGCGTTGCTTGAGCTGCAGAAACGGCTTGATTACCCATAAGGATACTTCCACCGCCGACAAGACCTAGAGCCTGAATAAAGCTGCGGCGCGACCAATAATCATGCTCATGGTCATGCTGCTTATGATCTACATGCCCGGAATCCCTCTCTTTAGAATAATTTTTTTTCTGAGCCATGGCCGTCTATTTGAGTTGAAATTCAGGCCAAGTGGCCATATGGTTTAATAAGAGAAAAACTTGGTAGGGGGCCTCTGCCCAACTTAGATTCCATAGTCGATCGTCATAATAATTTTGTGGAATTTCCCATTTAAAGACTTCAGTAGCCACATCATAATCAGTGGAAGTAAAGAGTTCCCGAGCGTGAAAATGATCCACGATCACTTGAGTGATATACGCAGGATCATTGCTATCATTGGATAAGTCTATGGCCAGGGCTCTAAAACGTTCTTCTTGTCCGCTGTCAAATAGCAAATTCAAATAGGCCCGAAATAAAGCCCATCGGCCCGTAATGGTTGAGGTGCCAATCCAGTCTTGATCGCCTTGCCAGCCCGCCACATCAGGAGGGTTGAACATGATTTGTCCTAAAATCGCTGCATAATAAATAAAGGCTTCCATCAAGTCGTCATTGAACAAAAAACGCGACTCGTTGACAAATTGAAAAATCAGATCAAAGGGACTTTTTATAATGACTCCAAGTGCTTTTTCATCAAAAAAATGCTCGCTTTTGAACAATTGCTTTAGCACAGGGACTAAATCGAAATTATTATCAAGCATGGTTTGCGCCATCGGGGTGATAATATTGGCTTCAATCATTAAATCGATCTCTGGACTCACAAAGTATCGATATAATTTGCGACAAATATGTTGGGCAATAAGTTCACCCCGCTCTTGAAATAATATATCGATTACATCGTGGTAGTTCCAGTTTCCGGTTTGTCCGAAAATAGTTTTATCCCCATTAAAAAAGGTATTGGTATTAAAGATGATTTGACCTCCAGCTTGTGGACTCAGGTTCCAGCCGGTAAGCGCTTTTGAGGTTTCAATTATGTCCTCTTGAGTATAGCCATTGCCTTCCCCTAAAGTAAAGAGTTCAAAAAGTTCACGAGCGTAATTCTCGTTGGGTTCCGTATTGGTGTTTTGGAAACCATTGAGATAAAAAAGCATGGCTGGGGTAAGTCCCATATCATGAACCAGGTCCTTGAAGTTGCCCAAGACATGCTGCTCTGCAGTACGATAATATTGAAATAAATACGGGGAATAATTGTAGGTGTCAAGCTCGGTCACAAAATGATTCAACCAAAAAAAAATCATCCGGCCTTTAAGGCCATCATTGACCATAAGATTTCCGGTCTCTATCCTAAAGTCATTGATAAACTCAGGATTCTCGGTATTGTAGTCATTAAAATCGACCAGTCTGTAATAGCCCCAAACAGGGTCCTCACGCAGTGGTGCATTGGCGGCACTGTCTACAATCTGATCGATGAGCGCCCCGGGACTGATATTCACCCCATTATTTAAAGTGATGTCATCGGTTCCATAACCCAAACGACGATAGCAGTGTTTTACTTTGGCCTTATTCCACGGGTTACTACTTCCAGGAACATAAGGGTCGAGGGTACTGGAATTACAGGAGGTGGCGTTAGTGTTCAGTTCTAATGAGCTCATTTACAAACCAATTTATGAATTATTATTTATTCGACAGCACTTGGTGAGAAATGTTTAACTTTATAATTCTTCCCACAAATTATTTTTACTTCAATAATTAGTTCATAAAATGGAGTTTTCCGACACAACCTCTAAATTTAATGACCCTAAATGTTCTGAGTCTGGAATGTCACTGGCTGAATTTTCCGCCCCCGATTTTTTGGTGCCTGGAGATTTGGTGGCAATCATTGCCACGGCTCGCTTTGTGACTCAAGAGGATTTGAATGAGGCCAAATCTTGTCTTGAGCGATGGGGTTTTAGGCTGATTTTAGGTCAAAGTATCGGGGTAAAACATCATCAACTTGCAGGATCGGACACCGCGCGCGCCCAGGACTTGCAATGGGCTTTAGACCATCCCGAGGTAAAAGCGATCTGGTGCGCGCGCGGGGGTTATGGCACCATTAGGATTTTGGATCGTGTCAATTTTGAGGGGTTCAAACAATACCCGAAATGGGTCATTGGTTATTCTGATGTGACGGCCCTTCATGCACGAATTCAGAAATTAGGCTGGGCGAGTTTGCACGCCCAAATGCCCCTGGCACTGGGAGAAAAAACTTCGGAAACCTCTCGGACTATCGAGCAGGCTTTAAAGGGAATAAATTATATCATCGAATGGCCCATTCAGGTCACACAGATTTATGAGGATGATGGCCCCCAGGGCAGTGATCAAAGTATAAATAAACTCAGGGAGCAAGGCGCAAAATCCACAAACGATCAGACTGTGAAGACGCGCCCCGGTGAAGTTATCGCCCCAGTGATTGGAGGTAACCTGTCCTTAATCTACAGTCTACAAGGCAGTGAGGAGGCCCCAGATACCCGAGGCAAAATCCTTTTCATCGAAGATCTAGATGAGTATCTCTACCATATCGATCGCATGATCTATTCCTTAAAGCGCAGTGGAATGTTTAAAGGTTTGGCTGGACTGATTGTAGGGGGAATGAGTGATATGAAAGACCATGAAATACCTTTTGGATATGACCCCTACCAGATTATTTGGGCTGCAGTGGCTGAGGAGTCTTACCCCGTGGTCTTTGACGCACCCATGGGTCACCTCACCGACAATAGGGCGTTGCCCCTTGGACGCCTCTGTACCTTGAAGGTCACCCCAACCGAGGCCAAAATACAGGTTCATGGCAAAACACAATGACCTAGGCCAATGGGGCGAACAGATTGCAGAACGTTTTCTGCGGGCCAAGGGGTATGAAATTCTCTTTAAAAATTACAGAATTGGGCGATTAGAGTTGGATTTGGTCGTGTGTCAAGAACCTAATGAGCTCGTAATTGTTGAAGTAAAAACCAGGTCGTCCGACCTTTGGCAGGATCCTTTGGCCGCTGTGGGCCAACAAAAACAAAGGCATCTGATGCGTGCGGGAAATCACTTATTGCATACACTGAATACAGCTCATGCCGTGGTTCGCTTTGATTTAATTTCCATTGTCGGGACGGCTGACGATTATCAGATTAGCCATATCGAAGATGCGTTTTATCCGTTCTGAAGCAGCACGCGGAGATGGCTTAAGGCGGTGGCGACAGTAGGTATTTTTTCGACGGTCAAAAGCAAACGCAATCCATTTTTCGTCTGCTTTTCTTTGAGCTTCATTTGTCCTTGGTCATGAGCCTGGACCACCTGGATGATATGCTGAAAAATTGGGGTTTGATAAAACGGGCTCTCTTGATCTTGAATAAAGTATCCAATCATGCGGTGATTTTTTAAAACCACGCGCTCAAGGCCTAATTCTGCAGCGATGAGTTTGAGTTTGGCACATTCCAAAAGGTCTTTTGCCGACTTAGGGAGTCCCCCAAACCGATCGATGAGGTTGTTTTCAAAAACGCTAAACTCTTCTTCTTTGCTCAATTCGTTGAGCTCGGTATAGCATTGAAGTCTTTGGGTCACACTGTTGATGTAATCTTCAGGAAAGCGGAGCTCAAAGTCGGTATCCACCACCGTGTCCCGGGTAAAGACTTTTATCTTGGCGATCTGATCCTTGTATAAGTCCTTAAATTCCTTTTCTTTGAGTTCTTCTATGGCTTCAGCCAATATTTTCTGATAGGTTTCAAAGCCTATTTCATTGATAAAGCCGCTTTGTTCTCCGCCTAAAAGATCTCCAGCGCCTCGGATTTCGAGATCCTTCATAGCGATGTGAATACCACTGCCCAATTCGCTAAATTGTTCTAGGGCCGTCATGCGTTTGCGCGCTTCATCGGTCATGGCAGAATAAGGCGGGGTGATAAAATAGCAAAAGGCCTTTTTGTTGCTTCGTCCGACACGTCCGCGCATTTGATGCAGGTCGGAAAGTCCAAAGTGGTGGGCATTATTAATCAGGATCGTATTGGCATTGGATACGTCCAGTCCGTTTTCAATGATGGTGGTCGAGACCAAAATGTCGTACTCGTTTTCCATAAAGCCCATCATGATTGATTCGAGTTTTTTGCCGTCCATTTGCCCGTGTCCCACCGCGATTTTCGCTTCAGGAATGAGCCTTTGAATAACACCGGCTAACTCCTGTATGTGTTCAATACGGTTTTGGACCACAAAGACCTGTCCCCCGCGAGAGAGTTCGTAATGAATGGCGTCGCGCAGAAGGGTTTCGCTAAAGCGGACCACTTGGGTTTCAATCGGGTAGCGGTTTGGCGGCGGGGTGCTGATTACCGAAAGATCCCTTGCGGCCATCAGGCTGAATTGCAAGGTTCGGGGTATCGGTGTGGCCGTGAGGGTTAGGGTGTCAATGTTTTCTTTGAGGGTTTTGAGTTTATCCTTAACCGAAACGCCAAATTTTTGTTCTTCGTCGACAATTAGGAGCCCAACATCTTTAAACGCTACTGATGAATTGACCAATTGATGCGTGCCGATAACGATGTCCAGCGTCCCATTTTTGAGACGCTCCAAGACGTCTTTGCGTTCTTTTGCCGTGCGAAAACGATTCAAATAATCCACATTGACCGGCAGGTCTTCTAAGCGTTTTGAAAATGTATTAAAATGTTGGAACGCGAGAATCGTTGTGGGCACCAGGACAGCAACTTGTTTGCCATTGTCCACCGCCTTAAACGCGGCGCGAATAGCGACCTCAGTCTTTCCAAAGCCCACATCACCACAAACCAGACGATCCATAGGTTGTGGACTTTCCATATCCTTTTTTATGTCATTGGTGGCCGATGTTTGGTCTGGAGTATCTTCATACATAAATGAGGACTCAAGTTCATGCTGTAGATAGGAATCTGGACCAAAGGCAAAGCCCTTTTGTAAGCGCCTTTTGGCGTAGAGTTCAATAAGGTCAAAGGCAATTTGCTTGACCTTTTTCTTGGTTTTAGTTTTGAGATTTTTCCATGCGGCACTCCCAAGTTTGTAGAGTTTTGGAACCGAACCATCTTTGCCATTGAATTTGGCGATTTTGTGCAAGGCGTGTATGCTCAAATAAAGGATGTCGCGATCCCCGTAGACGAGTTTAATGGCTTCTTGGACTTTTCCTTCGACTTCAATTTGTTGCAAGCCACCAAAAGTCCCAATACCGTGGTCAATGTGGGTGACATAATCTCCAATTTGCCATTGGGAGAGCTCCTTTATGTTGACGGCTTGTTTTTTGGCTAAACCATTTTTCAATTTGAATTTATGGTAGCGCTCAAAAATTTCATGATCCGTATAACAAGCGATTCCTTGGGCCTTATCGACAAACCCCTGATGTAAAGAAAACACCTCGATATGATAGCCTTTGACATCTTTGGTACTGTCTTCAAAAATATCTCTAAAGCGCTTGGCTTGGGCCTCTGAGCCACAACAAAGAATGGTGGTCATTCCTTGGCGATCACTCAAATTAATTTGATCGATAAGCAGATTAAATTGTTTATTGAAGGACGGTTGAGGGGTCTGATCAAAGTTGAGGTCTTGCTCGGTTTCGTTTTTTGAGACCAGCCAGATGTTGTCTGCCGCTTTGAGATCCTGATCAAAGCGTTGTTCATCGCAAAAAAGCACCTCTGGAGCGGACCACTGGAGCGGACTCTCCAATTGGACATAATGTTGTGTCGCCTTGACAAAAAGATCCCGAATTTGATCGAGGATGAAGGAGCGATCTTGAAGAATAACGAGCGCTTGGTCCCCAACATATGAGAGAAAACTCTGCCGCGAGACTGCGCGCGATTTTTCTCCAACATCAGGAATGATGGAGATTTTGTTTTTGAGCCCTATGGAGAGTTGGGTCTCAATGTCAAATTCTCGGATACTTTCAAGGGTGTCCTCAAAAAATTCAAGACGGTAAGGATGGTCATTGCTAAATGAAAAGACATCAACAATTCCACCCCGCAGCGAGAATTCACCGGGTTCGGTCACAAAGTCCACCCGCTTAAACTGCGCCTCAAACAGCAGCTCATTGAGTCCGTCTACATCGAGTTGCTCCCCTGTTTCAAGTTTGATCGTGTTTTGCTTCAATGTTTTTTTCGTCACTACCTGTTCGAACAATGCCGTGGGATAAGTGACAATCAGGGCGGGCTTTTTTCGGCTACTCAAATGGGTGAGCACCTCGGAGCGCATCAAGACGTTATTGTTGTCGGTCTCTTCAATTTGATACGGTCGGCGATAACTCCCAGGGTAAAATAAGACCTGCTCTTGATCCAGCAGCCCCTCCAGGTCATTGAGTAAATAGGCGGCCGTTTCTTTGTCGTTCATGACGCAGACCACAGGCCTTTGCTCTTGTAAAAATATTTTAGAGATGATGAGGCTTTGTGCAGAGCCAACCAGACCCGAGACGCGGGTAATACGGTGATTTTCAGATAGGCGTTGCCTCAATTTTTGCCAGGGCAAAGACTGTTCAAATAATGAGGATATGCGGCTGGGCACCATCGGGCGACAAAGATAATAACTGGGTCATTACTTCAAAACAATCCCGTTAATTTTTGAGGCCGTAAAAAAAAGATATCTGCGCGACAAATTTTATATTTGTAGTCTAAACAAACGACATGTCATTTTCAGATTTATTCGAGAGCGGAGAACACCGCAGTAATTTAGGTCATTTTGCTTCATTAGTATACCTTGCTGAAAGTCACTCAGGAATCCTTGAATCTGAATTGGCGATCTTACAACGCTTTGCCCGCAAGCTTGACATTACCGATGCGGAATACCAAGAAGTGCTTAAAGACCCCAAAAAATACCCGATTAACCCACCGACCTCGGCGACCAAACGTTTAGAGCGTATGCTGGATTTATTTAAGTTGATTTTGGCGGACCACCATATCGACGCCCATGAGGAACTTCTAGTTCATCGTTATGCCATCGGTCTTGGCTATAGCGACCAGGATGCGAAGGCACTGATCAAGCGTTCGATCGATATTTTCTCTGGAGGATTGGATTTGGAAGATTATCAATATCTGCTGAACAAAAAATAAAGGAGTTCGCTTTAGCCCTTAATATTTTTACCCCTTGATCTTATTGGGTCGTGGTTTCTGGATAAAGCCCCATAAAGGACTCAGCCTTTTCAACCATTGAAGCACTGCCGCCAATAAACGGGGTTCTTTGATGCAATTCTGTGGGCTGTATATCCAAAATACGTCGGTAACCATCACTGGCTTTCCCCCCGGCTTGTTCGATTAAAAATGCCATAGGGTTGCACTCGTAAAGGAGCCTGAGTTTTCCTTGAGGATCTTTGGCTGTATTGGGATAAATATAAATGCCGCCCTTGATCATATTGCGATGCACATCGGACACTAAAGAACCAATGTAACGCGAGGTGTAGGGGCGATTTTCTTCTTCTTTTTGGCAGTATTTGATATAATCTTTAATGCCCTGAGGGAAATGCACATAATTCCCTTCGTTGACCGAGTAGATTTGGCCGTTTTCCGGAAAGCTGAGGTTGGGGTGGGACAAGTAATAGGTGCCCAAAGCGGGATTCAAGGTGAATCCGTTTACTCCGTGTCCCGTAGAATACACAATCATGGTGGAAGTGCCGTAGATGATGTAGCCCGCCGCCACTTGTCGATTGCCCGCTTGAAGAAAATCCTCCAAAGAAACAGGCGTCCCCGCGGGAGTCACGCGTCTGTAGATCGAAAAAATCGTCCCCACAGAGACATTGACATCAATATTGCTGGACCCGTCTAAAGGATCAATTAAGACCACATATTTATTGTCATTCTGTCCATTACGCCCCTGGATGGTGATGAAATCTTCTTCTTCTTCACTGGCAATCCCGCAAACAATTTCTCGATTGGTCAATGTGTTAATAAAGGTTTCATTGGCAAAGACGTCGAGTTTTTGCTGATCTTCACCTTGGACATTGACCTCACCGGCCTGCCCGATAATATCGACCAATCCAGCTTTATTAACTTCGTGATTGACCACCTTAGCGGCCAGGCGTATGGAGTTGATTAGGCGTGATAATTCGCCCGAGGAGTATTGGAATTCACTCTGGTTTTCAATGATGAATTCTCCGAGGGTTTTGTTCTTTTGAACAGCCATAAGATTTGGTTAGGAAATCAAGACAAATATCGGGAATTTTAATAAATACATCCGATATTTGCCTTAGAACTGCCATTATGGAACCCTTAATTCGCCTTGCTGTAAAAGATGACACCCCTGCAATCATGGGATTAATTCAAGGACTGGCAGACTTTGAAAAGGAACCAGATCAAGTGGTGATCACTGCCGATGATCTCATCCGAGATGGCTTCGGATCAGACCCAAAGTTTTGGTGTTTTGTCGCTGAAGTGGCGCACAAGATTGTCGGGATGGCTTTATTTTACAATCGCTATTCTACATGGAAGGGTCCGACGATACACTTGGAAGATTTGATGGTGCAAGAAGAATTCCGCGGCCGTGGCGTGGGGACTGCCTTGTATCGCGCAGTGTTGTCCCATGCGCGTGCGCGCAAGGTGCGTCGTGTTAATTGGGAGGTGCTCGATTGGAATACTCCGGCTATTGATTTCTATGAAAAGTCCGGAGCAGATGTTTTAAAACATTGGCATGTGGTGTCTATGGAGGATCAAGCCATTGAATCCTATCTCGAGTCATGAAGGTATATAAATTTGGTGGCGCATCGGTGAAAGATGCCAACGGGGTAAAACAAGTGGTCCATATTTTAAAATTGACCCAAAAAGAGCCTCTTGTTGTCGTGGTTTCGGCCATGGGAAAAACCACGAATGCACTCGAAGAGGTCGTTCGAGGCTACTTGAGTAAGAATCCAGATTGTGACGCCCATATCGCTGAGATTTTTTCCAAACATTTGTCCATTACCCGTGAATTATTTGACCAACCGAGTCATCCAGTATTTAAGGCCATATCGGGACTACGTCAGGGACTCAGTGATTTTATTCGACAGAATAAAGCAACCGATCACGCCTTTGTTTACGATCAGATCGTCAGTTACGGAGAATTACTCTCGACGACCATCGTCGGTCATTATTGCCTCGATTCAGGCATTGATTTAAGCTGGCTCGATGTGCGCAGTTGTATCAAAACAGATGCGACCTACCGAGAAGGTGTGGTGGATTGGACGGCCACGCAAAAGGCGATAAAATCGGTGATTAATCCAAAAGGAATTAGCTTGACTCAGGGATTTTTAGGAAGTGAAACCAAGCATAATTTTACCACAACTTTAGGTCGAGAAGGCAGCGATTATACCGCAGCGATTTTTGCCTACTGTCTTAATGCCTTGAGCGTGACTATATGGAAGGATGTGCCCGGGGTACTGAGTGCTGACCCGCGCTTTTTTAGTGAAACGGTTTTGCTTGAAAATATTGCTTACAGCGAAGCCATAGAGTTGGCTTTTTACGGGGCATCAGTCATTCACCCCAAGACCCTGCAGCCGCTGCAGCGAAAGGAAATTCCCTTATTTGTTCGGCCATTTAACGACCCAAAGGCAAAAGGAACCCGCGTAGGCAAGGGCCCTGATTTGAAGCCTTTGGTAGGCTGCATTATAAAAAAGGAGCAACAGGTTTTAATTCAATTATCGGCCTTGGATTTTAATTTCATGATGGAGGATCATATCGGTGATGTGTTCAAATGGCTTCATGCTTATCAAATGAAGGTTGAGTTAATTCAAAATTCAGCCATTAGTTTTTCAGTCTGTGTGGACAACAAATACAACCGATTGCCCGAACTGGTGGCCCAGCTTCAAAAACGCTTTCAAGTTCTAGTTCAGCCTCGAGTAACGCTATTGACCTTGCGTCATGCGCCCGCTAAAATGATTCAAGCAGCCGTTAAAGGGCGAGAAGTGCTGTTGCGCCAAGAAAGTGGAAATACCCTGCAACTTGTCCTTCAGGGTGTCGACTAACGCAATCATTGTGTATCTTTACAACTAACCATTTAGCGTAATTGGGTCAGTGGGATTAGTCAATGCAAAAGAAGTAGCCAAGGCCATTAAAGTGGACCATCTCGGGTTTATGGGTTCCGCCATAGGCTGGGGCCTTATGCGACTTTTAAAAATTGCTACGCTCAATAAAATTTATGATCGCAACAAGCATTTGAGTGATCTGGCGTTCATCAACCGATTACTCGAGGAGTTTCAAATCAAATTTGAAATTCCGGAGGATGATTTGAAACGACTGCCAAAGTCCGGTCCATTTATTACCATCTCGAACCATCCTTTAGGGGGGATTGATGGCATACTGCTCTTGAAATTATTGTTAGAACATCGCCCACATTTCAAAATTATCGCCAATTTCTTATTGCATCGTATAGAGCCGCTTAAGCCATATGTCATGCCTGTTAATCCTTTTGAGAATCACCAAAAGGCAGCGGGAAGTATAGCGGGCTTTAAAAGTGCGTTGAAGCATTTAGAGCAGGGCCACGGACTCGGAATCTTTCCAGCGGGAGAGGTTTCTACCTATCGCGATGGTAAACTTTTGGTCGACAGGCCGTGGGAGGTTGCGGCCATGAAGCTTATTAAAAAAGCTGAAGTGCCTGTGGTTCCTATTTATTTTCATGCCCAAAATAGTCCGTTATTCTATCGAATGGCGAGCATCAGTGATACCCTGCGTACCGCAAAATTACCCTCAGAGCTGTTGACCCAGAAGCAACGGGTGATACGCGTTCGTATCGGCCGGCCCATTTCGGTCGCAGACCAACAGGAACATCAGGGTTTGGAGTCATTCACGAAGTTTTTGCGCAAAAAGACCTATGTTTTGGCTAATCCCTACCAAAAGAAGCCTTTGTTAGACCAAATCCCCAAGTCTATTAAGTTACCCAAGGCGCCAAAGTCTATTGAAGGCCCAGTAGCCCCAGAGCTGATGGCTTCAGAAGTGGCCCAGCTGCGTGGTGGAGCGAGTAGGCTGCTTGAGAGCAAAAACTACGAAGTCTTTCTGGCGACCCCTGAGCAAATTCCATATGTCCTTAAAGAAATTGGGCGACTGCGAGAGATAACTTTTAGAGAAGTGGGTGAAGGGACCAATAACGCCACAGATTTAGATCAGTTTGACGCCTATTATCATCACTTATTTCTTTGGGATAATGAAGCCTGTCAAATCGCTGGAGCCTATCGAATGGGACTGGGTCAAGACATATTCAAGCGCTTTGGAATCAATGGTTTTTATCTGCAAAAACTCTTTAGATTTGAACCAGAACTTCACGAGTTTATGGCCCAATCCATCGAAATGGGTCGGGCATTTGTGGTCAAGAGCTACCAACAACGCCCCATGCCTTTGTTTTTATTATGGAAGGGAATTGTCCACACCACACTGCGTTTTCCGGATCATAAATACCTTATTGGCGGGGTCAGTATTTCAAATAAATTTTCTGAATTCAGCAAGAGCCTCATGATTGAATTCATGAGATCTAATTATTATGACCCCTATTTAGCACAATATGTCAAGCCCAAAAAAGAGTACAAGGTAAAACTCAAGGACCGGGATAAGGACTTCATTTTTGATGCCACCGAAGCGGACTTAAACAAGTTTGATAAGATTATTGATGAGGTGGAGCCGGGCAGTCT
>DDCS01000143.1 GCA_002335345.1 Flavobacteriaceae bacterium UBA2000
CCCTTAGTCAGGTAATACATAGGCCCACCATAAACAGTTCCGTCTTCACCCACGTCCCGATAATGAACCCCAAGGGTACATTCGACAAATTTGGTAGACATGCCCAGCAAACCACAAATAATCATCCAAAACATTGCTCCTGGCCCTCCTAAAGCAATGGCCAAAGCGACTCCAGCGATATTTCCGTTACCTACTGTCCCGGAAACGGCTGTAGCCAGTGCTTGAAAATGGCTTACTTCTCCTTCATCTTTCTCATCCTCAGCCGTCGTGTGATCTGAAGCATCAACGTGATGTTCTATTTCATCATATTTTCCACGGACCGTGTTTATGGCCTTTCCAAAATAACGGATGTTTGGAAATCCAAAATACACGGTAAAGAACGCCGCGCTGCAAACCAATAAGATTAATACAAAGGGGGTTCCAGCGATCTCAAAGAAAATTAACGCGCTAAAAAAATCTGAAACAGGTTTAAACGCTTGGTCAATTTGCTTGTCAATACCTAATGCCGCATCCTCTTGTGCACGCAAAATTAAGGGCGCCAAAAAAGTAAAAAATGCCGTGAGTAAATATTTCATATCGTGCTGTTTGGTGATGTTATAAGAAACAGCAAGATGGCAAAAAATTAAAGGCCTGACAAATTTTTATCTGAGATAATTACAATTTTAAACCCTGTAGTGTTGCTTCAGGTTTTCGATCTGATCGGGGCGACCGATGAGTATTAGTTTGGACCCTGGTTCCAGGATTAAATCCGCTTCAGGATTGACAATGTATTCTCCCGATCGAGACTTATAACCAATAATAGAGCACCCTGTTTTTTTGCGCAAATCCAGTTCGCGTATTTGTTGTGCGCGACCGTCCGGGCAGACTTTGTCAAAAGGCACCTGTTCAACATAATAACTGTCTTGATCTCCTGAAACGGTTAAATTATCAAGAAACTCTACCAAATCTGGAACAACCACTAGAGAGGCCATGTGGTCTCCACCAATCTTATCTGGTAAAATAACATTGTCTGCTCCGGCAAGTTTTAATTTTTTATAAGAGGTTTCCTCTGTCGCCCTCGAAATAATCTTGAGGTCTTTATTGATCTGGCGCGCAGATAAAACCACAAATAAATTATCCGCATCGCTCGGCAATGCACTTATAAGCGATGAAGCGCGCTCCACCCCAGCTTTGATCAGCACCTCATCGTCATTCGCGTTGCCCAGTACTGCGAGTTGATTGTGCTCGTAGAGTCGCTCCACAATTTCTTCACTCTGCTCCACTACGACATAGGACTTGTTATAGGCTTCTAATTTTTGGGTCGCTTGCATTCCGTTTCGGCCATACCCACAAACAATGACATGACCGGACAATTTATCGATTTTTTCTTGCACTTTCTTAGGTCTTAAATTTCCGATATTGGTTTGACTCAAAAGATATTCTGAAACCACCTTAATTGAATATCCAACAATAAAAATACTCGATACAATTAATACCGAGGTATAAATCTTTTCTGAAGCACTCATGGGATGTACTTCTCCAAACCCAACCGTAGTAATAGTGATTACGGTCATGTACAAGGCATCTACCCAAGTGTACTCATAAAAGGCTTTGAAACCCAAGACACCCCCAATAAAAATGAGTAAAAACCCAAATACAGCCGTCTGTATTTTTGAACTTTTGAATTGTTTCATAAATCGAAGACAGAACTTCTTTTTGTGAAGATAAGATCTTTCATCTTCATCCAAAAGGCCAAAACTAAATAAACCGCAAATCCAACACCAAGCGTAGCGAAAGTGACATAAATAAAGGATAAGCGAACCGTCTTTGCGCGCATGCCCAAACGATCTGCCAAGCGCGCGCTTACATAAAATCCATGGCGCTCTAGATAATGTCTTAGGGTTTTCAGCATATTATTCGGTATAGCCCATTTTTTTCATCCATTCGGGATTATACATTTTTCCCACGTACCGACTTCCATGGTCATGGAATAAGACGACAACCACATCGTCTTGGGTAAAGTGCTCCGATAATTGCAGGACTCCTTTGATGGCTGCACCGGCAGAATTACCCACAAACATCCCCTCTTCTTTAGCTAACTTTTGGGTATAAACTGCCGCATCTTTATCCGTAACCTTTGTAAAGCCATCGATAATGCCAAAATTGACATTGGCCGGAAGTATGTCTTCTCCAATGCCCTCTGTAACGTAAGGGTAGATCTCGTTTTGATCAAATATGCCCGTTTCGTGATATTTCTTGAACACACTGCCGTAAGTGTCTATTCCCCAAATCTTGATCTCAGGATTTTTTTCTTTGAGATATCGTCCGACACCACTTATGGTTCCTCCGGTTCCCACGCCCACGATAAAATGGGTTATTTTTCCATCGGTCTGCTTCCATATTTCCGGACCAGTGCTCTCGTAATGCGCTTGAGCATTACTCGGATTATCATATTGGTTGACATACCATGAATTTGGTGTTTCTTTCCCCAGTCTTGCGGCTGTGCTGTAGTATGATCTGGGGTCTTCGGGAGCAACATCGGTTGGACAAACGTATACTTCACTCCCCACCGCTCGTAAAATGTCTACCTTTTCTTTACTCTGCTTATCGGTGGTCACACAAATCATCTTATAGCCTTTGACTATGGCGGCCAAAGCCAATCCCATTCCCGTGTTACCACTCGTCCCCTCAACAATTGTCCCTCCTGGCCTTAAGCGTCCGTCGGCCTCGGCATCTTCGATCATTTTAAGTGCCATGCGATCCTTTACCGAATTGCCGGGATTAAATGTCTCATATTTGGCCAAAACCAAACAAGGCAAAGATGCGGTTAGTTTATTAATTTTTACCATTGGGGTGTTCCCAATGGTTTCCAAAATATTGTTTGCGTAGTTCATCAATGTAGATTCCTCAAATGATTGAGACAAAAATACAAAACACAGATGGAACCCTTTTGAATTTATCCATCAAAGCGCAAAGCGCGTACCGGACTGATCTGGGCTACTAAATAGGACGGAATCAATAAAAAAAGCAAACACAAAACAAAGGTGCTTAAATTCAGCAATCCCCAGGCTTCAATGGGCAGACTTACCGGGGCACTGTGCACGTAATAGGTCTTCGGATCGAGTTCGATTAATTGCCAAGCATCCTGAATCCACACACACCCCAATCCCAAAAGATTTCCCCAAAAGAGACCCCAAAGAACAATGTAAGCCGCTTGTAACAAAAAGATTTTTTGTAAGCGCCAATTCCCTGCACCCATAACTTGAAAAATACCAATCATTCGCGTTCGCTCTAAAATCAGGACAATCAAAGCAGTCACCATATTGATCGTGGCCACTAAAATCATGATAAAAATGATGAGATAAATATTGAAATCAAATAGAGACAACCACTCAAAGATATTATAAAACGAGGCGTACATACTCATGGCGTCTACCGTGACCGGAGCCAAATCATAAAGCTCACGGGTGAGGGCATCGATATCGGCATGGTCGTGAGCTAAGACCTCCAATCGGCCAATTTCTTGTGAATCCCATCGATTTAAACGCTGAATATGACGTAAATCGACAAAAACCATTTGGCGGTCAAAATCATCAAAACCGCTATCATAAATCCCCACAACGGTGAATCCACGGGCACGCGTTTTTGGACTTATTTCATCGGTATCTTGTTGATCGAGAAAATAGGTATTCAGTGTCGCGCCGAGCGTCAGCCCTAGGCGCTGAGCGATCGTTTCGGAAATGATCATTTGGTTGTTTAAAACAGCCTCCGTATCAATAAATTGACCTTGGATTAGGAATTCAGAAAGGCGATCCCAATGATAATCTGCCCCAACCCCTTTCAGGACAATTCCTTCAAAATCTTCTTCTGTTAGAATTAATCCGGCCTTGTGCGCTGTGCCCTGAATATGCCCTACCCCATTTACTTCAGACAAGAGCGCTTTGGTTTCTTCAGTACATTGCCAAGGCACTAAATCTTCAATTTGTCCTTGATTTTCGAGATGCACTAAAGTTACCGCACCATTAAATGATTCGACCTTTTGACGGATCTTTTGTTGCAGACCGACCCCCGTAGCAACAGATAAAATCATAATAGTCATTCCAGCAGCAATCGCAGCAATGGCTATTTTAATTATTGGGGCCGAAACACTACCTTTATTTTTTTCTGAGGAAAGGATCCGACGAACTGTAAACCATTCAAAATTCACACGTGATGATTTGGCATGTTTGGACCAAAAATACACTAAAAATTGGGCTTACCCTCGGACTATTGATGCCTTTTTCATGCAAAAGCCAAGCAGAACAGGGCTCATTGCGACCGATTCCAGCCGCTCAAAACCTAAGCCGATACCTCCCGCTACTCCAAGGCAAACAGATTGGGCTTGTGGCCAACCAAACTTCGGTGGTTAAACACAGGGATGATGAATCTTTAGGTTATACGCACCTGGCCGATACGCTTCAATCGCTGGGCATTGCACTGAAAAAAGTTTTTGCCCCAGAACACGGTTTCAGAGGAACGGCCGACGCTGGAGCGCATATATCCAATGGCATTGATCAAAATACGGGACTTCAAGTCATTTCACTCTATGGCGTTAACAAAAAGCCACGTGTTGAAGATTTAGTAGGGATCGACCTTATGATTTTTGATATCCAAGATGTGGGCGTACGGTTCTATACCTATATATCGACGCTCCATTATGTTATGGAGGCCTGTGCAGAACAGAATATTCCACTGATTGTTCTGGACCGTCCTAATCCTAACGCACATTACATTGATGGACCTATATTAAAAGATGGTTTTAATAGCTTCGTGGGCATGCATCCCGTGCCGGTAGTTTATGGCATGACCATCGGGGAATATGCCAAAATGATTAACGGAGAGTCTTGGCTTGACGGTCAAGTTAAAACGAATTTAACCGTGATTTCGGTAGAAAATTATGATCATAATACCGCTTACGTGCTGCCCATTCCCCCATCCCCTAATTTGCGGAGTAAGCAAGCCATCGCCCTTTATCCAAGTTTGTGTTTTTTTGAAGGCACCCCAATAAGTGCCGGAAGGGGCACGGATCGTCCATTTGAAATGTTTGGAGCACCCTATTTAAATGCCGAGCGCTACCCTTTTGAATTTCGTCCCATAGCCAGACAGGGCGCCAAATGGGCCAAATTCAAGGACGAGATTTGTCATGGGCTTGACCTTGGACAAATTACCCCGAGGGAACATTTGGAATTAGGGTGGCTCATCGACATGTATAATGAAGCGCCAGACAAAGAAGATTTTTTCAATACCTTTTTCGATAAACTCGCCGGAACGGATCAATTAAAAAAAGACATCCAAGCAGGATTGACTAAAGCGGAAATTTACACGAGCTGGGTAAAGGAGCTCGAAGACTTTAAGGAAATTAGAGCCCAATATCTCATATATCCAGATTGATCGGGACGTGATGACCTTATCCAAATAACTCATTCTAGGTTGTCCGCCCTGAATCTAATGCATTACGCAAGTCCTCAACAATATTAAAAGCGGCAGGGCAAATAGCAACGTTTTTGAGCGTTAGATGGGTAATCTGTTGGAATTTTTTTCGGTCCGTGTGTGGAAACTCGCGACACGCTTTGGGCCTAACCTCGTAAATGGAACACCGATTATCCGCACCGAGAAAAGTGCAAGGAAGTTCCTGTAATACCCTGTCGCGATCT
>DDCS01000113.1 GCA_002335345.1 Flavobacteriaceae bacterium UBA2000
AACATTCATGGGCACGATGAAGACCTAGAGGCGGGTCGAATTTTACGTTTTTCAGAACACGCGCCCTGGAAACGTTTTCACAAATTTCAACATATTTACGGCGTTTTGTTTTATGGTCTTTTGACCATAAACTGGGCCATCACCGCAGATTTTATGCAAACCCAGCGTTATTTAAAGCGCAAATTATCTTATGGTCGATTTCCTAATCCATGGCGTCAATGGGCGGTCTTAGTGGCCACTAAAATTTTGTACGCCACGATATGGCTGGTCATCCCTATGCTATTTTTCCCAATGGCTTGGTGGCAAATTTTAATTGGTTTTGTCGTTATGCACTATACCGCAGGCCTAATATTAAGCGTTGTTTTTCAGCTCGCCCATGTTATTGAAGATACAGCGATGCCCCTACCCGATGAAACGGGCACGATGAAAAACACTTGGGCCATTCACCAGTTATTTACAACGGTCAATTTTTCAACAAAAAATGGATTAATCAATTGGTTTACAGGCGGACTTAATCATCAAGTGGAACATCATATCTTTCCAAATATTAGCCATATACATTACACAAAAATTGCGACTATCGTAAAGAAAACGGCTCAAGAATTTAACTTACCTTATCACGAATATCGAACGACTAGAGCGGCCATTGCAGCACATTTTAGACATTTAAAACACATGGGGATGAAACCCGCTATGTAACCAAACATGAATCCAAAATTATCAGATCGCGTCAATGAAATGGCGACCTCTGCCACCTTGGCGATGGCAGCAAAAGCTAGAAGTTTAAAGGAAGAAGGAGTCTCGATTATTGGGCTAAGTCTTGGAGAACCCGATTTTACGGTTCCGGAATTTGTAAAAGAAGCAGCCATTAAGGCCATTGAAGCGGACTATCATTCATACAGTCCTGTAGATGGTTATGCTGAATTGAAAAAAGCCATCGCGCACAAATTTAAAAGGGACAATAATTTAGTCTATGGTCCAGATCAAATCGTGGTTTCGACAGGAGCGAAACAATCTTTAGCCAATTTAGCCCAAGTCCTATTAAACCCAGGTGACGAGGTAATCCTTCCCGCACCGTATTGGGTGAGTTACGCAGACATAGCTAAAGTCGCTGGCGGGGTGCCCGTAGAAATTAAGACCTCCATTGCTACTGATTTTAAAATTACCCCTGAAGACTTGCGTCAAGCCATTACAGCAAAAACCAAAATGATGATCTATAGCTCCCCTTGTAACCCGAGTGGGTCGGTCTATAGTAAAGCGGAATTGCGTGCCTTGGCTGATGTGTTGGTCGATCATCCTGACCTCATTATTGTGAGTGATGAGATTTACGAGCATATCAACTTCAGCGGAAGCCATTTTTCTATGGCCGAATTTGACGATATGTACGACCGCACCGTGACGGTCAATGGGGTCTCAAAGGCATTTTCAATGACCGGATGGCGTATTGGCTACATTGGCGGCCCAAGTTACATCGCGCGCGCCTGTAATAAAATGCAAGGCCAAGTCACTAGCGGCGCGAATTGTATTGCGCAAATAGCGACCGTCAAAGCGCTTGAAACACCACCATCGGCTATTCAATATATGGTTGATGCCTTCAGAGAACGACGCAGTCTTATACTTTCGTTACTTGCGGATATTCCGGGATTTAAAACAAATGTCCCAGAAGGTGCTTTTTACGTATTTCCGGACATCTCTTATTACATTGGACGTACCCTAAAAGGGCAAAAAATAAGTTCTGCGGGTGATTTTGCCCTGTTTCTTTTAGAACATGCTGGTGTAGCCACTGTAACGGGAGAAGCCTTTGGAGATCCAGATTGTATCAGAATTTCCTATGCTGCCTCCGAAAATGATATCAAAGAGGCCATCAGGCGTATAAAAGAGGCATTAGCCTAGCCCACTTTTAGAAAATTGTTATGGCGCGTATCTTGCTTTTAGGTTCAGGAGAATTAGGAAAGGAATTTGTTATTGCAGCCCAGCGTTTAGGACAATACGTCATCGCTGTAGATAATTACGCCAATGCTCCAGCCATGCAAGTGGCTCATGAGTTTGAGGTCATTAATATGCTGGACGGCTCGGCTCTTGATCTTATCGTAGCCAAACACAATCCGGATTTTATCGTCCCCGAAATAGAAGCCATTCGCACTGAGCGTTTCTATGACTATGAACGCCAAGGAATCAACGTTATTCCCTCTGCCAAAGCAGCCAATTATACGATGAATCGCAAAGCAATACGCGATTTAGCCGCAACCGAACTCGGGATGAAAACCGCACCATTTGCCTATGCTGATTCACTTGAGAAGTTGTTGTTTGCCGCAAAGAATATAGGTTTTCCTTGTGTGATAAAACCCCTGATGTCTTCAAGTGGGAAAGGACAATCAACCGTACGCAAAATAGAGGAACTCGAAACCGCTTGGACCTATGCCCAAGAAGGGGCTCGTGGAGATGCGTCTGAAGTAATTATCGAAGGCTTTATCCATTTTGATTACGAAATAACGCTGCTGACCCTCACCCAAAATAAGGGTAAAACCCTTTTCTGTCCCCCGATTGGGCATCGTCAAGAAGATGGCGATTACCGTGAAAGCTGGCAGCCCGCCCCGATGAACGACACCGTGCTCAAGCAAGCTCAAGAAATGGCTAAAAAAATTACCAAAGCCTTGGGTGGGCCCGGGATTTGGGGGGTTGAGTTTTTTATTACGGGCACAGAAGTTTATTTTTCAGAATTATCTCCAAGACCACACGAT
>DDCS01000024.1 GCA_002335345.1 Flavobacteriaceae bacterium UBA2000
TATCCTAACTGCTGGCGTACCGACAAACCGATTTTATATTACCCATTAGATTCATGGTTCATTAAAGTTACCGATTTCAGGGACCGTATGTACACTTTGAATCAAGAAATTAACTGGAAGCCAAAAGCCACTGGTGAAGGCCGATTTGGAAATTGGTTGGCTAGCGCAAATGATTGGAACCTTTCTCGTTCGAGATTTTGGGGGATTCCCTTGCCGATTTGGCGCACAGAAGACGGTCGTGAGACCAAATGCATCGGTTCGATTAAAGAACTCAAAGAAGCCATGGCCGAATCGGTGAAGGCAGGGCATATGGATGCGGACATTTTCGCAAGCTTTGACCCTTCAGATTTTTCAGAGCAGAATTACGCCAAGGTTGATTTACACAAAAGCCATGTAGATCAAATTATTTTGACCTCCTCGACTGGGACTCCGATGTATCGTGAGAGTGACCTCATTGATGTGTGGTTTGACAGTGGAAGTATGCCCTATGCACAATGGCATTATCCTTTTGAAAATAAAGAAAAGGTTGAGCAAACTTGGCGCAAAGCAGATTTCATCGCCGAAGGGGTAGATCAGACTAGAGGATGGTTTTACACCCTGCATGCGATTGGCACCATGATTTTTGACGACATCGCCTATAAAAACGTAGTCTCCAATGGACTTGTTTTGGACAAAAATGGGCAAAAGATGTCTAAACGTCTCGGCAATGCCGTAGATCCTTTTGAGACCTTAGATACTTACGGTCCGGATGCGACACGTTGGTATATGATCAGCAACGCCAATCCATGGGATAATCTAAAGTTTGACCTTGAGGGGATCGCTGAGGTGCGCAATAAATTCTTTGGGACACTTTACAATACCTATGGGTTTTTTGCCTTATACGCGAATGTTGATGGATTCACTTTTAAGGAGGCCCAGGTGCCCGATCATGAGCGCCCTGAGATTGATCGATGGATTTTATCAGCACTGAATTCGCTTATTCAGACCGTAGATGATGCTTTTACTGCTTATGAGCCAACGCGCGCCGCCCGTGCAATTTCAGAATTTGTACAAGAGCATTTGAGTAACTGGTTTGTTCGTCTGAGCCGAAGAAGATATTGGAAAGGAAGTTATGGCCCAGATAAAATTTCGGCCTATCAGACCCTTTATCAGTGTTTGGTGACTGTGGCGCAATTAGGCGCGCCTATAGCGCCGTTTTTTATGGATCGTCTCTATCGTGATTTGACTTCAGTGGTCGATAATAATAGTCCGATTTCGGTCCATTTGAGTGATTTTCCAAAAGCCAATGCGACACAGATTGATGCTGATTTGGAGCGAAAAATGGGCAAGGCACAAACCGTTTCTTCCTTGGTGCTGTCCTTGCGTCAGAAAGAAAAAATTAAAGTGCGTCAGCCGTTACAGACGATTATGATTCCTGTTCTAAGTGACGCTCAAAAAGAGGATATTCTTGCGGTTCAGGATTTAATCAAGCATGAAGTTAATGTAAAAGAAATAAAACTCATTAGTGAAGATTCTGGGATTTTGGTCAAGCAAATTAAGCCAGATTTCAAGAGATTAGGACCAAGATTTGGCGCTGACATGAAGGCTGTAGCAGCGGCTATTGGTCAATTTGGTCCAGACCAGATCAATGCTTTGGAACAAAATGGTCACTTGAGTCTCAACATCGCCAATAAAAGTGTTATTTTAGAGCGGTCTGATGTGCTGATTAGTTCTCAAGACATTGAAGGATGGCTTGTGGCTTCAGCAGAAGGACTTACGGTAGCCTTAGATGTTACCCTAACTGAATCTTTGAAATATGAAGGGATCTGTCGTGAACTGGTCAATCGCATTCAGAATTTGCGCAAAGACAGTGGTTTAGAAGTCACAGATCGTATAGAAATTAGTCTTGTGGAGCATCCTGTGCTCAATGAGGCGTTAAAACATTTTGGAGACTATGTTTCTGGAGAGACATTAGCCGATCAACTCAATATTGTTGGGCAACTCGAGCAGGGACAGGTAGTCGAATTTGATGAAATAACAACCCAACTGAACATTAAAAAGTGTTAATTATGGCAAGTGAAGTAAAGACACGTTATACCGACAAAGAGCTCGATGAGTTCAGAGTATTGATTAATGAAAAGCTAGAAAAAGCCAAGGAACAATTGGCTTTGATTGAAAGCGCCTATAAAAATGACAGCAATAATGGAACTGACGATACCTCGCCTACGTTTAAGGCCTTTGACGAGGGCAGTGAAGTCATGAGTAAAGAGGCGAATTCTCAATTAGCGATCAGACAAGAGAAATTCATCCGTGATTTGAAAAATGCCTTGATTCGCATCGAGAACAAGACCTACGGAATCTGTCGTGTTACCGGTAAGCTAATTAAACCAGAGCGTTTGCGCATTGTCCCTCATGCTACCTTGAGCATTGAAGCAAAAAATATGCAGAAATAGACCCCAGTAATGAAGTCAACCCAAGCTGCTCTTGTAATCTTGATCATTTTAGTCATTGATCAATGGTCTAAATTTTATATCAAGACTCATTTTGCATTACACGACAGTGTTGCGGTTTTTTCGTGGTTCAAGATTTATTTTATTGAAAACGAAGGAATGGCTTGGGGGGCAAAAATTCCTGGTCATTACGGTAAACTGATTTTGACCGTTTTTAGACTCCTGGCTATAGTCGGGATAGGCTATTGGCTTTGCGAGGTCATTCGCAAACAGGCTTCGTGGGTTCTGACTTTATCGATATCGCTAATTTTTGCTGGCGCCATGGGTAATATCATTGATTCGGTCTTCTACGGGGTGTTTTTTGAACACAGTATGGGACAAGTCGCTCAGTTTCTACCAGACGGCGGTGGCTACGGAAAGTGGTTACACGGAAAAGTGGTCGATATGTTTTCTTTTTCCTTTTTTAATCCAGTTTTTAATGTGGCCGATACGGCAATAAGCACCGGAGTTGGGTTACTCGTACTTTTTAATAAAAAAGCGTTTCCCAAAGGGCAAAAGCAAGAACAGATTTAGGGTTTAAACGCTAATTTTAATCGAAGAACCAACATTCGAGTTAGCGGTAATTTCAAGACTGCCTCCAAGCTGTTCAATCTGTAACTTAAGCGCATTAAAGGTCAAAATATCAGAATCTAGGTTACTTGTTTCTTCCAACGCGGTTTGAGGTCCCGAAAGTTTTCTCAAAATGCTTCCATCGCTATTGTCTTTTATCAAAAGAATATTTTCGTCATTTTCTTGATATGAAAAAATATCAATCGCGGGTTTACGGGGTGCAGGAGTATGGATTATCGAATATTCTATTAGAGATTTGAAAATCGATTCAAGGAGTTTGGTATTGAATACAATCTCAGGGATTTCTGAGAAATCAGAGAAGATCTCGGCTTCAGATTCGTGGATGAGCGCATTGATTTGAACGATGCTTTTACTCAAGGCAGAGCTCATCGATACGTTCTCTTTTTGATCTGGGGTGAGTCGGGAACAATAAGCCATCTGATTGAGCTGGTCTACGGTCTGGTTCATGGTTGCAGAAATCTCGGCGATCTGTTGCATGAGTTCCATTCTTTCTTGCTCGTTTGATGTTTGTTCTAACAGCTCTACAGTGAGCCCTAAATTTCCGGTTACACTGCGAATTTGTCGGCACATATGCTCGGCAAAAGACACGAGTTGCGCATTTTGCTTATTCAAGCGAATGAGTTGGTTCGCGATATCCTCCAGGGGCGATATGATGCCTTGCTCCGCTTGGTATTTGGGGTCGAAATGATTTGGATTAACTTTAAACTGCCCTGATTTCGGATGGCCATTGAGTAATGAATGGGACCGTCTTTTGGTAGAAAGAAAGTTCATATTTTATAAGTTTTGGGACCACTAAGATAATAATTGGCTTAAATAATCCGCTAAAAAACAATTAAAATCGATGAACGGCGCCAGGGGTGATAACCAAATCCAGGGCAAGATCCCATGATTCACTCGGGATTAGGTCGGGTTCTGGTTCAAAAAAAGAAAGGCCGATTTTTAGACAATTTTTCGAACAAAGGGCCAAAAATCGATCGTAGAAACCTTTTCCATAGCCCAAACGCATGCCATTTTTATCGTAAGCCAATAAGGGAACAAAGACGACGTCTAGCAGATCCGGAGCGATTTCTTGTCCATTTTCTGGTTCTGGGATGCCATATGAAGAGGTAACAAGTCTTGTTTGCTCAGTCAAGAGATAATGGCTCAGGCTCGCGTTTTCAATATTTGCTTTTGAGAGGACAATGTTCTTATCTCTACCAAATAAAATATCTAAAATCGGGTGGGTATCAACCTCGCCGTTTTTGGCTATGGTCAAAAACAAGTGGTAATAGGTGCCTTGCCAAATATCACAACGCAGGAGTTGGTTTGCAATGGCCAAACTCATTTCCTCTTGTTGTCCTGCAGTCAATGCTTTTCTTCGTGCCATGACCTGCGCGCGAATGGTCTTTTTATCCCTCATTTTGGCCGTTTCTTATGTCTGTTGAAATGTGAAATAGCGCATCGCCTTGGTAAACCGTCGGGGCTTGATTGACATTAAAAATATAGCCCGCATTGGGCGCCAAAACCGAAATTGAGGATTGACCATACGGGTCCGAAAGCTGACCAATGTTTGCTCCTTTTTCAGTCCATCGGCCTACTTCGATAAGCGGCTTGAACATGCCCGAGGAGCCCGCACGGATCCAGCTGCTGTTTACTATTTCAATGCTCTTGTATTTTGGTTTGCTGACGGTGAATTTAGGCGAAAGCATTTTCAATTCATACATCAATCGTTTGATCCCGTTTACCCCAGTATTACTGACCGACGGCGTTATATCATTACTCTTGCCGCCTTCAAAAAGTAAGAGCGGAATTCCTTTTTTATCACAGGTATGACGCAATGATTTCGGCGTAGGTTTGCTGTGAATGATAAATGGAGCGCCAAAGACATTGGCTTTTTTTAACAACTCGGGATCATCTTGGCTTAAGCGAATTTGTGGCGCGTTAAAACGTTGAGCGCCACCGGTATGAAAGTCGACGACTAAATCGGTGTGAGGGAGCACCCACTGGGTGAGTTGATGCGCAATTTGAGCGGCCAATGAGCCCGTTTTTTTTCCAGGAAACGCGCGATTGAGGTCACGGCCATCAGGTAAATCCCGCTGATTGTGGACATAGCCAATCACATTGACCACAGGAATACAAATCGTTGTGCCCTTCCGGGGCTTTGTAATGCCCTTTGCGATACATTGGCGCAGGATTTCAATCCCATTAACCTCGTCCCCGTGAATTCCCGCCAAGAACAATAGAGTCGGTCCGGGCTTAATGGCGTGTTCAATAAATACCGGCACTTCTATCGGCGTTCTATTGTGTAAATGCGCTACTTGCAATCGCGCCTGGGCACTTTGACCTGGAGCAATTTCCAAGCCCAGAAGATGTATTGAACTGCTGGTTTTACTCATGAATTTCGATTGCGTTCGATATAACTGATGATTTTTTGCGCAATATCGACCCCGGTTGTTGTTTCAATCCCCTCCAGGCCTGGGGTTGAATTAATTTCGAGAATTAAGGGACCGCGTTCACTCTGTAAAATATCAATCCCACAAACCCCTAAATTAAGTGCTTTGGCCGCTTGAATGGCGATGTGGGTTTCTTCTGGACTCAGGGTGTAGGGCACAGATTGCCCCCCGCGATGAAGGTTTGAGCGAAATTCACCGGCTTTACTCGAGCGCTTCATGGAGGCGACTACCGCGCCATCGACCACGATGGCGCGCAAATCACTTCCCTTTGATTCCGCAATGTATTCTTGGACTAAAAAGCGGACTTTAGAGGCATTGAGGGTTTCTATAATACTTCGGGCAGAGGCTGTGCTTTCGGCCAAAATAACCCCTTG
>DDCS01000076.1 GCA_002335345.1 Flavobacteriaceae bacterium UBA2000
CAAAATATTCACAACCTGAACCCCCCCAAAAAGGGATGTCGCCTTGAGCATACTTTGATATGACTTTTTTGAATCCATTGAATTAAGGCTATAAGCGTTCTGAATTGAGTTGTTCTTGCTTACGCACGTATTGCCAAACTAAAACAAAGACGACCACCAAATACACAAAATACCTAATGAGATGGCCGATAACCACCCCCTCAACCCCATATGAATCAATAAAATAATGGGCAAAAAAGTAGAATAAACCTACCGATAAGATTTCCGTAAACACAAAGTGATAAACTAATTTTTTAGCAATAAAATAATAGGAAACAACCATAGAAATTAGGCGAACAAAATCCCCCAATAATTGCCACTGAAACAACGAAGACATGGCATCAAACCCCGGAAAAATTAGCGCAATAATAAAGTCTCTAAAGATATAAACCCCGATCATTCCTAAACCAAAAATGGGCAGTATCGTTTTGTATACATGACCCAGTTCACGGACAAAAGAACGCCGGCCCACCACAAGGGCAAACTTGGGGATGACGTACATGGTAAATAAGATGGTTGAAAAAGCCATGTAATTCTTGGACAAATCCAACATTGCCGACCAGATCCCTGCATCACTTTCAGAAATCCGTCTTAAAATCATATTACGGATTTCAATCTCAACAGTACTCAAAATGACCGTAGAGAAAAACGACATGAGCGAAAAGGCAACAAAAAACTTGGCCAATGGGGCTTTAAAATAAAGGTCTTTGAACTTGAGGTATTGGGTCAATACTTTGGTAAAAACCCACAGTAAAGTCCCTAATTGTATCGCAGGGGTAATCGCGATAGCAATCAAAACGCCATCAAAATTATCGGCGTACAAAAAGCCGATAATCAGGGCCGAGCTGAGCAAATAACTCAACAAATCTATTTTGGCAAATTTTTTATACTGAGAGAGTCCGTTAATCACTCCATTAAAGACCCTTTGAAGACTTATCGTGGGAACCAAAAGGGCGATGAGTTGAATGAGATAAGCATATCGATCACTACCGAACAAATAAGTACTGAGCGAATCGTGCCACAAAAGCAGCACTACCGAACTGATGACGCTTCCAAGGACGGTAAAAACAAATGTCGTCGAAAAAAGGGCTGCCAATTGTTTCTTATCCTCTTTGAACTCAGAAATGTATTTCACAATTCCGTTGAAAATCCCCAACGAGGTAAACGAAGTCAGCAACTGGATTAAACTCCGTAATTGTCCTTGCAAGAAAATACCAGACTCCCCAAAATTCTCAGCAATAACCCGACGAATAAACAGTGAAATAAATTGACGCACCAAAATTACTGGCGCATTAAGCGATGTCATTTTAAGCAGGGTATTGCCCTTTATAAAGTCGATGATTTTCAAGGCGTAAAAGAATTTAAGCCCGCAATTACCTGATCCACTTCTTCCTTGGTTAGAACGGGACTCATGGGAATACTCAAGACCGTATCGTGCAGCAGTTCCGCTATTGGATGGCGTTCAAGGCCCAGTTCAGTTAAGCCTTCTTGTTTATGCGGTGGTACAGGATAGTGTATCAAGGTCCCGATACCTTGGCGCTGCAAATGTCTTTCTAATTTTTCTCGATACCCGGTTCGCACCACATATAAATGGTAGACATGATCCCCATGGTAGCGACCAAGAGGTAACCTTATATGCGGATTTATAATCTCAGCATCATAACGCATGGCAATATGCACTCTACGCGCATTATCTTGATCAAGTTGGGGCAACTTAATTGTCAGAAAGGCTGCTTGTAATTCGTCGAGCCTGGAATTAAAGCCGCTAAATTTGTTATAATACCGCTGCTGTGACCCATAATTGCGCAAACAACGAATAACCTCCGCCAATTGGGCATCATCTGTAGTCACCGCCCCAGCATCGCCCAAGGCCCCTAGATTTTTAGTGGGATAAAAGCTAAATCCTGCAGCATCTCCTAAATGGCCCGCACGACTATTGTGCTGATTTTTGGCCCCATGGGCCTGAGCCGCATCCTCAATAACCAACCAATTTCGCGTATTGGCTAACGCACTAATCTCATTCATCGGGGCTAAAGCGCCATACAAATGTGTGGGCAATATGGCTTTAATATCCGGATCGTTTAATTCATTTAATGCCTTCAAATCGAAATTAAAAGTATCCTCTGTGGCATCGATTAACACAGGGGTGAGTCCAGCCTGTTTTACCGACAATACGGTAGCCACATAGGTATGGGCACAGACCAACACTTTATCGCCAGGTTTGAGTTTCCCAATGACTTTATAGGCCTCAAAAATCAAGCGTAAGGCATCTAAACCATTGCCTACCCCCACACAAAATTTCACGCCGCAATACTGGGCAAATTGTGATTCAAAATCAGTTACAGCCTCCCCCAATATATTTTGACCTCGATCCATAAATACCTTAAAAGCGGACTCAAAATCTGCTCTATGCCGGTCATTTATTTTATGTAAATCCAAGTAAGGAATCATCTTAGATTGAGATTAGTATTTTTATGATTCTTTGTTTCAATTTCGTATTGATTGACCGTTATACAACGTGCGCCACAAGACTCTTTCCAAAATAAAAGACCTGAGTTGAGAAGGGTTCCATGATTTTCACTCGAGGTGTTAAAATCAAAATAGCGTCGTCCTGAGGCAAATTCTTTGATGATAAAATCGTAGGCTAAGTCAATACTGCCCAGCTTGTTCTTGTCAGGATCACCCATCACATATTGAGGATGGACTACAGTCGGGGTCAAAAAGACGGTCGTCCCGGCGACAAGTTTATCTCCATTATACACCGAAACCTGCTTAATGTTATCAGGAAATCGGGAGGCCAATAGCTTAATTTCTTCTAATGAGTGAACCGGTTTTGCCTTGTGTTTTTGGGAAAGTTCGGGAATGAGAATCGTATTCCAAAACGCCTCAAAATTATCGTCACAGACCACTTTTAACTCATGTCTTCGTGCTTTATTGAGTCCTTCTCTTCTGTTTTTTTCAAAACCTAAAACATGATCGTAATCAATCACCAAAGCAACGTCCTTTTTAATGCACTTGGCTTGAGCCAGCGCTAAAAAATAATCGAGCTCATCACAGGGCAGCTGCGCATAAATCCTTGGAATTTCTTTTAAATTCAGGCGAACAAAATCATGCCTATGCGCATAAAATAAAACCGCTTTAAAGCATTCAAAGGCCTGGACAAATTTTACTTTTTTATGCCAAACAACCCCCCCATAAGTCAATCCTTGATGGGCGTATAAGATTTGGTTTTGTTCATGAGCAGGCACCACGGCCAGAAGTTTGTCATTATAATAAATCATTAAAGAGTGGTCCGAAAATCGATCTTTATGGTAGTCCATAAACCCCCTGCAAAGGATAAACGTGCCATTTTTGCTTTTTGAGACAAAGGCATCCCACTCAGAAGTGCGCGTGGTATCGTATCGAACAACCTCAATCATTGCTCAACTTTTTTACAATTGACGGCACCATGGGTATCGATATATTCATAGACTCCTTTGTACTGCTCATCATTTAAAATAACATAACTGGCATCAGATTCCAAGTCTAGGCCAATGGATTGGTTTTGACTCAAATGTGCCAATAGCAAACGAAAGATATTGACCGATGTTGTAAAATTGATCGGTTGTTCTGGTTTCAAATCTTTCGGCCATTTTATAGACAACTGACTGCTAAAGATAGAATAAATTAAATCTCGATCCTGTGTTTTGGTGTAGATTTGATTGGTATAGTCAAGGCCTACAAACCCACCGTGATCGGCTAAGAGAATAATTAAACCCTCAGGATCACGATGCTGAATGAGCCTGACTAGATCCCTTATTGTTACCTGTCCCCGCTCCATACTTTCTAGCCATAAGTCCCTTTCTTTATGGGCTCCAAGCGAATTTTCTCTCCGTCCGGCAATATGTCCTGGGTTGAAAAACTCAATGAAATAAAATTGTGGCCCAACAGGTGCTTCTTCTAAAAATTGATCCAAATCGTTGGTGATATTGGCCTTTAAGTTAAATCCTTTGCTCAGGTAACCGATATCGTCGAAATCAAAGTTGGTCCGGTCAAAACCGAGTTTTGGATGGTTCACCAACAAATAAGGGGCCTGCGAAATCAAATTACTTTGGTAACCGTTGTTTTTCAAAATCGTCAACACATGATTTTTTGACACGATACACTCACGTGCGTCCAAGGCTTCACTAAAATTTTCTCCAAAATTGTAATAATGATGCTTCATCATCATCAAGGCACTGTTAGACGACAATGTAGAAGCGTAGTTACTGCGAAAATCAGGGTAATGGGTAAAACCCAACTGGTTGAGTTCTGATTTAAAAGTGGTGTCTTGATCCTGATAATACCCTCTGTTCATCTCACTAAAATTGACTAAGCCATCAGGCTGTATCAAATAAATATTGGGCTTGACCTTTAATTCTAAATTCAGGACCTCTTTTTGAATTTCCTTCCATGATTCGGATAAACTCAAATTGTGATAAATCTGACCGATGAGTGGAAATAAAGCCAAAAGCCCCATTAATCCCTGGAGGACCATCATCTTGCGGTGATGTTTACTGAGGAAATAGGCGTAAATCAGCGCCAAAAAGATAATTAACACAGTGATTTTACGGTGAGGTGCCTCGAGGAGTGTTACCTTAAAAAAGAAGAAAAATAGACCGAACCCCAAAAAAGACAACCAAAGTTCAGCCCAGCGTAAACCAAGTTTTTTTTTCAGTAGTCGAGCGCCGAGCTCAGCGCCTATCAGGGGAAGGATAAAAAAACTTAAAGTAAAAAACACAACATGCCCCCATGAGTTCACCAAGCTATAATTATTACCCACATAAAACAAAACGGGGTAAATCCCGGCGCATAATACCACCATCCAAGTCTTTAGCGGTTGTTTATTGATATCATTCATAAATGGGGACATAAGGCGCTTATTGTCGCGAATGCATTAGATAAAGTATACGGTCACTTCCGGGTATATTTACCTTTTCTAAAATCTTGAAATGTTCCTCAAAAGCCTTTTCAAAATTCTCTTGATGATAATGGTCAAAATGATTGATAAACTCTCTTTTGCGTTGCAATAATGAATCGACCCAGCTATCATCGCGTTTCGGGAACTCAATCACCAATAATGGCGATAAGCGGGCAAAAAATTGAGCAGAATCAGCAAACGGAATGTTTGCCGATAAGGTCATATGATGAATAACCGCCAAAGCCAGAACAGCCTCGGGGGCCCAAGCGGATAATCGATTGAGTATGGACTCACGCTCTAGATTTACCCAACCTATTGCAGGACTTGGCTGAGTCACATCAAACCAAAGCGGCAACATATTGACTTCTTTGTTGGCCTTGACTTGGGCATAATTCAAGGCCACCGCATTGTGATCAACATCGGCCACAACCGCTAAATCAATGTCGGAATCTATCGCTCGGGCGAACGTCCCATCATTCCCGCCCAGATCTAATATTTTTCGAGCACCATTTCCGGCAATCCATTTTTGGATTTGCTCCTTTTTAAAGATAAATGACTCGGGTTGGTAATTGGTTTTATTGTAATAATCGCCCCACTCGGTTTGCTGCATCAGCTCAAGCTGATCAATATAATTATAGAGTGAACGCAACAAATTTCGTAAACTCTGTTTTGAGAGTTTAATGCTTCGTGACTTAGGCGTGTATTCATCTTTGTGTTTGGCCTCCATTTTGGCCATCAGATGAATATTGGTGTATAGCGTTGGACTCAGCTTTGTTCGTTTTGGCAACATGGAGGCGACCAGCGCCACAGGAATTCCATCGATATGGGTTTGCATCATCTTTAATGCCTCTGCTCCATGAAAATGGGCTAAAACTAAGGGGCCAAAAAAATGCGTAATAAATTGTTTATAGGCGCGCCACGGGCTGTCCTTCTGATAAAAGTCAAAGGATAAGGTATCGATAAATACCGGCTTCCCACGATGAAAAGTAACGTTATAAGCCGAGGCATCCTTGAGTGAAAAATCGCGATCTAAAGCGAAATTTTGCAGTTTTAAAGTCAATAAAGCCGCCTGCTTGTATTGCTCAAAACTCCATTCATAGGGATAGGTCATCAGATCAATCTGATCTGGCATCAATACTATTGCCTCTGCTGAACGCTCCTGCTCTACATGCGGTATGAGCATTTTGGCCTTGAATAAAGGCGAAAAAAAATCGGCCTTACACAGGGCATCGTAAACTGGAAAGTAAATGGGATTAATCACTCTCTTGACCACTGATCCATCTCGAACAATATATCCAGAAGGGTCTCGGAAAGAGGCTTGATGTCTATGAGCCTTGCTCTTCATTGGGTTGTTTTTCGTCCTGCTCAAAATCGATGGTATCAATTCCATCTTTTTGAGACTTGGTCAGACCAAAAAACGATTTCACCTTGTACATAAAGTTTTTTGAAAACAAAACGATACCGGCAGCGGCGGCGACTATGGCTTGAACGAGCATCGCCCCCAAACCTGGATCAAAGTAAAGAAACATCATTGAAAAATAGCCCATCATCACTTTTATTGGTCCTTTCCCACAAATTAAATAAAAATGCGGCACTTAATCCCTGAATTGCCCCTAAACTTTCGGATTAACGGCCTTAGTCACTCTTGAATTCGGGATTAAGCTTTGGAACGTTTACGGTCCACTTCCTTGAGCATTATTTTACGCAGACGCAAATGATTTGGGGTCACCTCAACATATTCATCTTTTTGAATGTATTCCAAAGCCTCTTCAAGGGAAAACTTAATTGCAGGAACAATTCGTGCCTTATCATCGGCTCCTGAAGAGCGCACGTTACTCAATTTTTTGGTCTTGGTAACATTAATGGCCATATCGTCTTGTCGTGAATTTTCGCCGATAACTTGACCTTCGTAAATCTCCTCTCCTGGATCGACAAAGAATCGCCCTCGCTCTTGAAGTTTATCGATAGAATAAGGAATTGCCGTCCCGTTTTCCATGGATACCATACTTCCATTTTGACGCTCTGGAATGCCCCCTTTCATGGGTTGATATTCCAAGAATCGGTGGGTCATGATGGCTTCACCAGCAGTGGCCGTTAACAATTGATTTCTTAGTCCTATAATCCCTCGAGACGGAATCAAAAAAGTACACACCATGCGGTCGCCTTTGGCTTCCATACTTTGCATTTCCCCTTTACGAATGGTAACCATGTCAATGGCGCGTCCGCTAACTTCTTCGGGTAAATCAATGGTCAACTCTTCAACAGGTTCACATGAGACCCCGTCAATTTGCTTAATAATAACTTGAGGTTGTCCAATTTGAAGCTCATAACCCTCGCGTCGCATCGTT
>DDCS01000021.1 GCA_002335345.1 Flavobacteriaceae bacterium UBA2000
GCTTCGTAATGCGACGCCATATCTATAATTGAATTTCTTTAATTTATGCTTCGTTTGTATTTCTCACCTTGGCTTGATAAAAGACATTTGGCTTGGTGCCAACTGCCTCGAGCAAGTGATACATTCTATCGTCTTCTTTAAGTGTTGCCACCGCGCTGTGCTCATCATTGATGTCACCAAACTGAATTGCTCCAGTTTCACAGGCTGCAGAACAAGCCGTTTTAAACTCGCCGTCTTTAATTACACGACCATCACGCTTCGCATCGAGAATCGTTTTTTGTGTCATTTGAATACACATAGAACATTTCTCCATGACTCCACGAGAACGAACCACGACATCTGGATTCAAGACCATACGGCCTAAATCATTGTTCATGTGGTAGTCAAATTCTTCATTTTCAGCATATAAGAACCAATTGAAGCGACGAACTTTATAAGGACAGTTATTCGCACAATAACGTGTTCCTACGCAACGGTTATAAGCCATGTGGTTTTGGCCCTGACGTCCGTGAGAAGTTGCCGCAACAGGACATACCGTCTCACAAGGCGCATGGTTACAATGCTGACACATAACCGGTTGGAACGCAACTTGAGGGTTGTCCGCTGCTACCTCCATTTCGGCAAACTCAGAAAGCGAGCTCCCTAGACCTGATATATTGTCTTTTTTATCCGCATCTGCTGAAAAACTTTCCTCGCTTGAATAGTAACGATCAATACGCAACCAATGCATATCGCGGCTACGACGCATTTCGCTTTTTCCAACGACAGGAACATTGTTTTCTGCATGACAGGCAATCACACAAGCCCCACATCCGGTACAGGCGTTTAAATCGATAGACAAATTGAAATGGTGTCCGATTGAACGATCAAATGAATCCCATAGGTCAGCCTCAGGTGAGGTAACCGGAATCTCTTTATGATCTTTAGAGACCGAAGGCACGGCATTCCAATAATCTTTATCCTTAGTATTAAATATTTCTAGGGTAGTTTCGCGAATGATATCACGACCCATCATCGTATTGTGGAGCTGAATACAAGCAAATTCGTGCGTTCCCGCAACTTTTTCAATACGAACAGATTGAACACTACTGAATTCCTTATATAAAGAATAGGCGTTCACACCCGTTTGCATTTCTGCTTGAATTGACGCTTTTTGACCATAACCTAGAGCCAAACCAACCGTTCCAGGCGCTTGACCAGGTTGTATTAAGACAGGTACCCGCTCGAGTACTGCATCGCCTACGGTAACGCGCGCACAGTCCCCATTTAAGGCGCCATTAGATACATGGGTATTGGTCAAGCCAAGACGTTTAGCATCGGTGGCAGACACAGTTAAATAGTTGTCCCAAGTCGCTCTTGAAATCGGATCAGGAAGTTCCTGAAGCCATGGGTTATTGGCTTGACGACCATCCCCCAAACCAGTCTTTGTGTAAAGACAAAGGGCCATCGCTTCACCAGTATCAAAATGACGTGCTGGTGTCGCCGTAGTCGGTAAACTACCGTAGTCCGCAGAATAACTGCTGCTGAATACACCGTCGTGTAAGGCTTTACTCCAAGAAGAACCGGAGAGAATATTTTCTTGCCAAAAGGCTTTTAAGTAATCGTGATAGCTCTGTGTTGACCCGGTCCAAGCCAGCATACACTCTTGGAATTGACGTGTATTAAACAAAGGACGAATGGTCGGTTGGACTAAAGAGAACATCCCTTTTTTAGCCTCAACATCGCCCCAAGCTTCTAGATAATGCGGTGTCGCTGCAACTAATTTGGCTGCAGAAGCAGTCTCATCTGCACGCATCGCAAAAGACAGCGTAAAGGCTAAGTTTTTAAACGCCTCTGTAAAATCACTATCTGAGAAGGCGTAAAGCGGATTTACCCCTGCAGTTATAAGCCCTTTGATCCGTCCATTCTTAACGCCCTCAATTACGTCTTGTACCGCAGTACTTGAGCCTGAGAACTTCATGATTGGATGGGTCACGTCCATAACTACAGAACCTATAGAAGCATTGTAATTCAATACTTTCTTTTGAGCCATCGGACATGGCAAACCACATACGAGCACGCCCTTGCTGCCTGCCTTTTCTAATTGTCGCTTTGCTTGTTCTGCTGCCGGGCGAATTCCCTCTGGCACATCAGAGAGGGCCTTTGATCCTGTAATGTATCCCAATACAGCCGCTTGTTGCGCTGGCGAAGCAGGCACACGCTTATCTGCGTTTGCCCCACTTAAACTCATATTGGCTTCAAATTGTATATGACGAGACATACGTCCGTCTTTTGGGATTCGGCTTTGAGCATAACCTGCTTCAAAACCGCCTCCTTGCCAGTCTCCTAGGAAGTCAGCGCCAATAGAAACGATAGTCGCCGCCTTACTGAAATCGTAATCTGCCAAAGCACGCATTCCGTAGACTTCTTGGAAGGCATCTAAGGCTTCACTAACAGAAACCATATCATAGGTTACGTGTTTAACGTTTGGATATTTCTTGGTAAAGGCCTGTACAAGCGCCGCTGTACTGGGGCTTGCAAAGCTTTGGGTTAACAAAATCACTTCGGCACCATTGAGCCCTTCTAATCCAGAAGCAACCGCCTGATCTAAATCAGCCCAGGTGGCGTCTTGACCATTGATTTGAGGCCCCATCAAACGATTTTTGTCATACATAGACAATACAGAGGCATGAACACGCGCATTTACCCCGCCGATTTTACCGCCTAAATCATTACGTTCGATTTTAATTGGACGACCTTCTCTGGTTTTAACTAAAACAGAGGCAAAATCAAATCCGTCAGAAATTGTAGTGGCATAGTAGTTTGCCACCCCTGGAACGATTTCATCTGGGGCGACAACATAAGGAATCGATTTAATGACCGGTCCTTCACAAGCGGCTAAAGAAGCAGCAGCTGTCGAAAAGCCCACATATTTAAGGAAATCACGACGCGTAGTCGATGAATGTTCTAGAACATCCTTATCGCCTAAAAACTGATCGGTCGGAATGGGCTGTGCAAATTCATTTTGCTTGAGGGCTTCAACCACAGAACTCTCTGGGTTTAACTCCTCGATACTTTTCCAATATTTCTTATTTGATGCCATAATATGCGCTCTGAAAATTCTGATCTAATTTAGTAGTGACATTTACCACATTCAAGGCCGCCCATTTGCGCCGCCGTCAATTTGTCTACACCGTATTTCTTCGATAATTCTTCGTGTATGTGCTCGTAATATTCATTATCCTTTACTTGGATATTGGTTTCACGGTGACAGTTAATACACCATCCCATGGTCAAAGGAGCATACTGATACATGATTTCCATTTCTTTAACAGGACCATGACACGTTTTACACTCAACTCCAGCTACAGTAACGTGTTGAGAGTGATTGAAATAGGCGAAATCTGGTAGGTTGTGAATGCGAATCCACTGAACCGGCTGCGTTTCCCCAGTATAAGATTGGGTATTTTCATCCCATCCTACGGCAGCGTATAACTTTTTAATTTCGGCATTGTAATCAACGCCGTATTCATTTTTACCTTCAGCTAATGTTTCCTCAGCGACCTCGGCAATATTTTTGTGACAATTCATACAAACATTCAGCGAAGGAATCCCAGAATGCTTACTTTTTCGGGCTGAACTGTGGCAATAATTACAATCAATTTGATTGTCTCCAGCGTGAATACGGTGAGAATAATGAATCGGTTGAACAGGCTCGTAACCTTGATCCACCCCCACTTGCATTAAATAACCATAGGCAAAATATCCTGAGGCGAGCAAAAAGAAAATAGCCGTGACCAAAACTAAAAACTGGTTCTCGATAAACAACTTCCAAATTGGCGTTCGGGCTGCTTTTTCCTCATAAACAACACCATTGGCCTGGGCAATGCGACGTAATGTTTTGTTGACCAAAAACAACATGACCACCAATAACATAAATACCAAAGCCAATACGGCCAAAATAATGTCATTGGATACGCCTCCTGAATTTGCCGAGGTCGTCGCGGTAGTTACTGCGGCAACTGCCGGCGCTTTTTTCGGGGTGTAGGTATAAGCGATTATGTTGTCAATATCAGCATTACTGAGCTGCGGAAATGAAGTCATAACCGCACCGTTGTATTCATTGTAAATCGCGTTGGCTTTGGCATCTCCTGACTTCACCATTTCTTGGCTGTTCTTGATCCAAGAATAGAGCCATTCACGATCATACTTATCTCCTACTTGAAACAAGGCCGGCCCCGTTGCTTTTTTGTACAATTTGTGACAAGCGGCACAGTTGGCGTTAAATAAGTTCTCTCCCGCAACGGTATCCAAAGCCTGAGCGGCCGGGAAGTCAATTGATGCATTTGCATTTGGGCTAAATGAGAAGGCCAAGACTGTGAAGAGCAATAAAGACAACGCCTTCGCAGTTAGATTTCGGTAAGTTACCTGTTCCATAGAATCAGTTAAATTGTGGTCCATACAATTGAGGCGCAATAAGTTGTGAAAATCTGTGTTATACGACACTAATTGTCACCTAAAAATAACTGTGCAAAAGTACGTTATAAAGTCGATTTTGAAAATTATGTATCGCGCCTTAAAACTAATTTATAATAATTCTAAATAAACATTTTTCCCGAAGGGGCATTTAATATTTTACTTTTGTAACTCAAGGTAACTGATATGAATATACTACCCAAAAGTACATCCAGAAAAACGATTGCTTTACTGAGCTTTATTTTCAGTCTTCACATTCAAGCACAACAGGATAATGTGCTGCGCGATACACGACTTGATTCCCTTTTACAGATAAAAATTGAAATGCAAAAGGGGCACTTACTGGGGGAGAATTATACCATTCAGCTTCACTCAGGCGCACTGAGCGATGGACAAGAAATTGTGGCGGCTTTTGAACATGACTTTCCTCAGTGGCCCGTAATGGTTCATTATGAAACCCCCAATTACAAGGTTTGGGCAGGTAATTTCAGCGTGAGACTCAGTGCCGATCAAGCTTTAAAGGCGATTCAACGCAAATTTCCTACAGCGTTTATTTTTAAGCCGGCACTGATGCGTAAAGAAACTTCGACCTCGGAAAATCAAGACCCTGAGCGTTCGGACTCAGATAATAAAGCACCTCAAAACAAACCCTAATCTACTTGAGTTTCTTTTTTACTTCAACCTCTTGGAATGCCTCGATGACATCACCAATGTTGATGTCGTTGTAGTTTTTAATTTGCATACCACAATCATAGCCTTTTGAGACTTCCTTGACATCATCCTTGAATCGCTTCAAAGAATCCAGTACTCCGGTGTAAACCACTACCCCTTCTCGGATTAAGCGGACTCCTGAGTTTCTGAAAATCTTTCCGTTAAGCACCATACATCCTGCAACGGTACCGACTTTCGAAATCTTGAATGTTTCACGGATTTCTGCAGTTCCTGTAACCTCTTCACGAAGCTCAGGAGACAACATCCCTTCCATAGCATCCTTAAGGTCGTTAATCGCGTCATAGATGATTGAGTAACTTCTGATATCAATTTCCTCTTTATCAGCGAGCTGACGTGCATTACCCATTGGGCGAACATTAAATCCAATGATAATCGCATCAGAAGCTGAGGCCAATAGAACATCACTTTCTGTAATCGCTCCAACTCCTTTGTGAATAATATTCACTTGAATTTCTTCTGTGGACAACTTCAAGAACGAATCCGTTAAGGCTTCAACAGAACCATCAACATCCCCTTTAAGGATAATATTCAGCTCTTTGAAATCTCCTAAAGCGATACGACGTCCAATTTCATCCAGCGTAATGTGTCGCTGAGTTCTTACCGACTGCTCGCGCTGTAATTGAGTTCGCTTAGTGGCGATCGCTTTTGCTTCACGTTCGTCTTCGAAGACATTAAATTTATCACCGGCCTGAGGGGCACCATCCAGACCGAGTATGGATACCGGTGTAGCGGGTCCCGCCTCTTTAATGACATGACCGCGCTCATCGTGCATCGCCTTAACTTTTCCACTGTGCTGACCCGCTAAGACAAAGTCTCCCACACATAAAGTTCCGCCTTGAACCAAAATCGTAGATACATAGCCACGACCTTTATCTAAGAAGGCTTCAACCACCGTTCCATTAGCCATTCTCGATGGATTGGCTTTAAGTTCTAATAATTCAGCCTCAAGCAAGACTTTTTCAAGCAATTCAGGAACGCCCTGACCCGTTTTTGCAGAAATGTCTTGTGATTGTACTTTTCCGCCCCAATCCTCTACTAACAAATTCATGTTGGCCAATCCCTCCTTTATTTTCTCAGGATTTGCACTTGGTCGGTCAATTTTATTTATCGCAAAGACAATGGGAACACCAGCGGCTTGAGCGTGAGCGATGGCTTCTTTGGTCTGCGGCATAATGTCATCATCTGCAGCAATAACAATAATCGCTAAGTCAGTTACTTGAGCTCCACGAGCACGCATCGCTGTAAAAGCCTCGTGTCCTGGAGTATCCAAAAACGTTATCTTTTGTCCGTCTGCCAAAGTCACTGCATAGGCCCCAATATGTTGGGTAATCCCTCCAGATTCCCCAGCAATTACATTCTCTTCTCGTATGTAATCCAAAAGAGAAGTTTTACCGTGATCAACGTGCCCCATAACGGTGACAATTGGTGCGCGATCCTTCAGGTCTTCTGGTGCATCGCTCTGCTCCTGTATTGCCTCCTCGATATCTGCGGTTACAAATTCAACCTCAAATCCAAATTCTTCAGCCACTATAGATAATGTTTCCGCATCCAATCGCTGATTCATCGTCACCATCATTCCTAACGACATACAGGCAGAAATAATCTGGGTAACTTGCATATTCATCATGGTGGCCAATTCACTCACCGTAACAAACTCAGTAACCTTTAGCAATTTGCTATCGGCCTCAAGTTGTGCCATTTCGTCCTCAGATTTTTGGCGGTGACTGTCTCTTTTTTCACGACGATATTTCGCCCCTTTTCCTTTAGAAGATTTTCCTTGGAGTTTCTCAAGAGTCTCCCGCACTTGACGTTGGACTTCTTCCTCGCTGGGCTCCTCTTTGGTGATTGCAGTCCGCGCGCGACCGGGTTTTTGACCAGTCTTTGCCCCAGGAGCATCTTTACTGATTCGACGGCGCTTACCACGCTTTTCTCGCGCGTCTTTGGACTTATCGTCCGTTTTACGCTCGGGTTTTTTAAACTGAGTTAAATCTATCTTCTCCCCAGTAAAACTAGGGCCATCGAGCTTTTTATACTGAGTCTTCAATGGCGCATCATCGGAGGCAACCTCGGCCTCTTTTACCGGTTCCTTTTTAGGGGGCGCCGCGACTACAGGGGCCACCACCTTAGCAGGGGCTTCTTTTTTCTCGACTATTTTTTCTTCAACAACAGGAGCAGCAGCAACAGGCTCTTCAACTTTTACTGCCTCGGCGACCTCTTTTTTCTCGGGCTCAATTTTTTTCTTAGGCTCGAGATCGATCTTACCCAACATTTTTGGACCAGAAAGTTTCGATTCGGCCTTGACGACCTCATCAGCAGGCGCCAGCTTTTCTTCGATTTCCTTTTCAAATTCTTGGCGCAATTCTTCTTTTTCTTTGCGCTTCTCTTCACCGACTTCCTTAGCCTCAACCTTTTTGGACTTATCTGTCTGAAATTCAGATAACAATACCTGATACTCTTCGTCAGATATTTTGGTGGTAGGACGTGCTTCAACCACATATCCTTTGGTCCCCAAAAATTCCACAGCACGGTCCAGTGAAATATTGAATTCTCTTAAAACCTTATTTATTCGAATCGTTTTACCTTCAGCCATAAAATGCTTTTCCTATTTATTTTTCTCGAATTCTTATGTAAAAGTAGTCAACCTTGACCTACTCTTCAAATTCTTCTTTCAATATATTGACCACCTCGATGATCGTTTCTTCTTCTAAATCGGTACTGTTT
>DDCS01000015.1 GCA_002335345.1 Flavobacteriaceae bacterium UBA2000
ATGATTATCAATCCAATGATAATTTCCACCACGAGGTTTGCCCATTAACAAACTGTGATAGTTAAATCCGTGATGAGCGAGCCAATCTTCAGTTACTTTTCTGTGATCTTCTGTTCGAGAGGTAAAGAAACAAATGATGTGTCCTTGTTCGTGCCAACGATTAAGTGTTTTTAGCGCATCCGGGTAAACCTCTGCAGTGGCCATACGCTCCGGTTCTTCATTGGGTATATCATCGCAAATAGTCCCATCGATATCGATCAAATAATTTTTAATTCCTTCAGGTAATACGGGACTTATCGTTTGCCCGTATTCTTCTTTTTTGTTTAATAAATGATCTTGGTTCTTGCTCATTTTTTTATGGTCTTATTCATTAATCCAATTGCCGCGGTCTTGTTGATTAAAAGGCCAAGGCGCTGCGTTATTTTCTATGTTACTCATGGTTGCGTTCAGCTCAGACGGTGCTGCAGATTGTTCCATGACTAAATATTGACGCATCGACATGATAATCGATACCGGGTCAATACTGACCGGACAGGCTTCAATACATGCATTACAAGTAGTACACGCCCATAGTTCTTCGCGCGTAATATAGTCGTCAAGCAGTTGTTTACTTTCCCCCTCCTTGGGCAGCGCCGTAAGACGATCACGCGTGTCCATCATTATTTTTCTGGGCGACAATAATTTACCGGTTTGGTTGGCCGGGCATTCACTCGTACATCGCCCACATTCAGTACAGGTCATGGCATTGAGCAATTGAACCTGAGTCAAATCAGTCACGTCACTGGCCCCAAATTTTTCTGGAACCGTCCCTTCAGGTGGCGTGGCATAAGGATCGGCTGACGGATCCATCATCAATTTAACTTCTTTGGTAACCGAATCGAGATTTTCAAATTGACCTGGAGGGTTTATACGCCCAAAATAAACATTGGGAAAAGCCAAGAGAATATGCAAGTGTTTCGAAAAGTAGAGATAATTCAAAAAGCCTAAGATTCCGATAATATGCGCCCACCAACAAAAGCGTTCGATCATATGGAGTTGCGCTTCAGGCCAATTCTGAATGAGCGCATAAATTGACCCCGAGACCCAATTCCCCTGATTCATTTGCTGAAAACTAAAATCAGTCGCATTCATCATCAGAAACAGGCCCATGAGCACCATTTCAAAATACAAAATTAGGTTGGCGTCTGTTTTTGGCCAGCCCTTCATCTCCGGGGACCAAAAACGTTTTAATTTCAATGCATTACGACGCAACCAAAAAACAATTACGGCCATAAAAACCAAAACCGCCAATATTTCGAAAAGACCAATGAGTACGCCGTAAGTCGGCCCGAGGAATTGAAATATTCGGTGGGTTCCAAACAAACCATCGATGACAATCTCGAGCACTTCAATATTGATGATGACAAACCCTAAATAGACCAAAACATGCATTATCCCTGATACAGGACGTTTGACCAGTTTAGATTGACCTAGAGCGATATAGAGCACATTGCGCCAACGCTCTTTTTTGTGATCTAAAGGGCCTACAGGACGTCCTTTTTTAATCAATGCAATAAGCCGACGCATGTTATAGATAAAATACCCTACACCCACCGCAAAAATTACGGCAAAAATGACCTGAGAAAGACTTGGCCAAGCGCCCATTAATTATCCTTTTTGTTGGGTTGGTGTTCCTGGGTATCATCCTTTCGCCCAAAAAGCGAAAAATGAACATAGCGCTTTGGTTGACTCTTGATGTCCTTAAGCAAATTTTGGGCATCCTCTGTGAGGGTTCTTAAATCTTGATACAAACCATCATCCTGAATTAAAGCTCCTAGGCTTCCTTCTCCTTGAGCCATCGAATTGGTAATCTGGTTTAAAGCACTGATCGATCCAGAGAGATCTTTAAGCATTTGCGCTGTGTTGACTGAAGCGATTGAATCGGTAATCGTCTCTAAATTGGTCGAGGTCTTCAAAATACTTTTGAAGGCGGCATTGAGTTCATTTTGATTGCGATCCACAAGCACATTTAAGCACGTAGCTGTTTGACTGAGTTGCTCCATAGCGACACTTAAACTCTCCATGCTCTGACGCAAGTGTTGTTTTGATCGTGCATCCAAAACTTGATCGATGTCTGAGAGCACAGAATCTACTTTTGTCAAAGTTGAAAGCATACTTTTTTCGATCGGTGAAAACTTCTCAATCAGCCCATCAATCATACCCGATTCAAGCTCTCCCCGCAAGGTATCCCCAGCCCGTGCCATGATGGGATCACCCACCGCGGGAAGTAACGCTAAATTATTTCCCCCAATAATGCCCGAGGCATAAATCTTGACCACACTGCTTTTTGAGAATTCAAAATCATTTTCAAGTAAAAAAGTAACCAAAACCCCATCCCCCGCTTTGTTCGCCAAAGCAAGGTTTTTAACTTTACCTACCCGCATCCCATTGATTGTCACTGGTGCTCCTGCCTCAAGACCGACTACATTTTCATAAACGACATAAAACTCCCTCGAGACTTGAAAGAGCTTTGAGTTTTTCATGTACTGATAGCCCAAAATGAACAACAAAATGGAAACGACTGCAAAAACACCTGTTTTTATTTCTCTTGAATAGCGCAATGCTTTGGATTTAGGTTACCAACAAATTTAAGGATTATTCATCGATGCACGCCGATCAAAACAGCCAAAAATTGGCAGTTTATTCACGATTAATTGTTTAAAACTTCTGACAGGGATACACGCTCATTTTCTTTGAACGCGACGATGTACGCCTGAGCGTATCCACTGGCCCGAGCCTCGCTTTGCAAGCGCTGTGCCTGAGTATAATCTGAGGTTTCGCCATAAAAATAGCGATACAAGGTCCCTTCTTTCGATCGACTGATCTGAGCGAGCCCTTTAAAGTTATAAGATTTTGTCTCTAGTTTTTTACTGCTCGCCGCAATCTGTACTTTAAAGAGCACCTCATTTTTAGAGGCCCCTGGTTGGGTGTTGGCTGTACTGCCCTGTGCAGAGGATGCGGATATGCGCTCATTTTGAGCGTTCTCTGATTCAGAATTTTGGCCCTGAGTTAGCTCAGGAATGGTGACTTGATTTTGATTGGCAAAATCAATTTCAGTTTTGTACTCCAGGATACTGCGCGCGATTTCTTGAGCCATTTCTTTTCGCCCATTTTTAGAATTCAAATAAGGGCCTTCGCTGTTGTTGGTCAGAAAACCGAGCTCGATTAAGACACTAGGCATATAGGAGTGGTGCAACACCCAAAAAACATCCTGACGCACACTGCGGTCTTTGCGCTTTAGATTTTGCACTAAGTTTTTTTGAATTAGCCCGGCCAGGCGTATGCTCTGGTCCAGATACTCCTCCTGAAGCAAGGTCAGTCCAATAAGTGATTCCGGCGAAGACGGGTCAAATCCTTTATAACGCTCTTGATAGTTCTCTTCGAGAAAGATCACCTCGTTTTCCTTTTTGGCGGTATTCAAATTCTTATCGCTTTTACTGAGTCCCATCACAAAAGTCCCCGCCCCATAGGCCTGAGAATTATGGGAGTCACAATGGATCGACACAAAAAGATCGGCATCGGCTTTATTGGCGATCGGAGCTCGGTCGTAGAGTTCGATAAAGACATCTTTTTCTCTGGTGTATATGACCTCAACCCCTTGTTGCTGCAAAAGTGCGCCAACCTGCTTGGAGACATCAAGCACGATATCTTTTTCTCTGAATCCATTGCCTAAGTTTCCTGGGTCTTTGCCTCCATGTCCCGGGTCAATGACCACGACAAAAGGCTTGTTTTGCGCCAAAACAATCGTTGAGCCACTGCTCCCAATCCAAAGAAACGCGCTCACCAAACACAGCGGGAAAACTCTTGTTACTCTCGAGACATACGTAAGGACCAAAGGCATCGTTATTGCTAGGGGGTATTAATTATGGTTAATTAAAATTCAAGCCAAAAATTATGTGTAATTTTGACATACAAATACTAAGCCAATTTATAAAAACAACGCCTTTTGGCCTTTGGTTATTCTTTAACTTATTAAAAAAGTTGTTTACAATAATCGTCTGACCTCCTTGCAGCCACGCCCAAACATCGTTCAATTGACACTGCTCCTAATTTTAGGAGTTTTTGGTTTTGCTGCGGGCCAGACCCCTAAGGACAGTCTGACACCTCAATCTGCGGTGGCCGACACCTTGGTCAGTGCCCCTGAATTTCTTGAAGATCTCGTCGATTATTACGGGGAAGATTATGTTTATATGGACCAAGAAAACGCCAAGGTCTTTATGTATAACAAAGCCTATATGACCTACCTCGACTATCGAATCGATGCCGGGGAAATCATCTTGGATTACGCCAAAAACGAAGTCTACGCCAGAGGAATTGACAGTGCCGGGGTTTACAGTCAACTTCCCGTGTTTGTGCAGGGCAATAACAAAGTACAACCAGACTCCATTCGCTTTAATTTTGAAACCAAAAAGGCCCTGGTTTTTAACTCAAGGACATCGCAAAACGACATCAACATGTTGTCTCAAATCACTAAAAAAGAGAATGACTCGGTGTATTTTTTGCGCAATGTAAAGTTCACAACCTCGGAAAATGTCGATGATCCCGAGTATTATTTCTACACGCGAAAGGCCAAATTTGTTCCCCAAAAAAAGGTGGTGACGGGGCTGACCAATATGTATATCGCTGATGTTCCTACCCCACTTGGGTTGCCCTTTGCTTTTTTTCCACTGGCCGACACCCGCGCCTCGGGATTTGTTATTCCCAACATTGGCGAGAATAATAATCGTGGTTTTTTCTTGCAAAATGGGGGGTATTATTTTGCCCTGAACGATTATGTGGATCTTACCGTACTGGGGGATTATTACACCAACGGCTCTTATGGCTTGCGGATGGATAGTGACTATGCCCTGCGCTATAAATTCCGAGGAAACCTCAGTGTACGCTACGAAAACTTAATCAACAGCGAACGTGGTTTTCCCGATTTTACCCAAAGCAGTCTTTACAACATTCGTTGGCGCCATACCCAAGACCCAAAAGTCAATCCAAGTACCCGCTTTAGTGCCTCGGTAAACCTAGGGAGCAGCCGGTATCTTCAGCAGTCCATAAACCAAACAAACAACGCCAGTCAATTGGTTAATACCCTGAGTTCTTCAGTGTCCTATGCCAAAAGCTTTGACACAGAACCGGCGATTCAGTTCTCTGCGGCGGCAACACACAGTCAAAATACCCAAACGCAGGTCATCAATATGTCCCTGCCCAACATCAATGCCAGTATTTCAAGAATTTTCCCCTTTGCGCCAAAAGACGGGGCCAAGAAAGGGGTCTTTCAAAATATTAACCTGCAGTATGACGTGACGGCAGAAAATCGCTTTACCACCACCGATAGTTTATTTTTTAAACCCGAAATGTTTGAGGGCGCAGAAGCAGGAGCGCGTCATTCCATCCCTTTAGGAACCAATTTTAAATTGTTGAATTATCTGAGTGTATCCTTGGGTACTAATTTTCGAGAAACATGGGTAGGTAAAACAATCAGACGCTCCTACGACCCTGAGCTCAACGACGGATTGGGTGGTGTGGTTCAGGATACCGTATCGGGATTTGACAGTTATCGCACTTACGGCTTCTCAACGGGCTTAGGGACGACGGTTTACGGAACCTTTAATTTTGGGAAAGACAAAAAAATTCAGGCGATTCGTCATGTGGTTCGACCTTCTGTAAGTTATAATATCAGCCCGGGTTTTGAACAGTACTACGAAGAATACACCATCCCCTCTGCCGACCCACAGGTCAATGCCCAAGTGCAACAGTATTCAAGATTTGAAAACACCATTTATGGGGCACCAGGCAAGTTATACTCGAGCAGCATGAGCTTTGCTTTGAGCAATACCCTTGAAGCTAAAGTGCGTAATCCAGATACCACGGCGACTGAACCAAAGAAAATTGCCCTGTTGAACAACTTTAATTTGTCTTCTGCCTATAACATTACGGCAGACTCATTGAACTGGAGCAATGTTCAATTTACGGGGAGCATCCCTATTGTTAAAAAACTTGATTTAAACGTTAATGGTTCCTTAGACCCCTATGCGCTCAACGCAAACAATCAAAAAATTAACACATTTAACATCAATAATGGCGGGAGTTTATTCAGACTGGTCAACGCCAACATGAGTTTTAACTATTCCTTTTCCTCCAAGGATTTTGATGGAAGCCGCTCCAATGATGACGATGACAACGCAAACGACCCAGATTTTAATAACGATA
>DDCS01000165.1 GCA_002335345.1 Flavobacteriaceae bacterium UBA2000
CAATTTTTTTGTTTTTAATCGTTTTTTCTTGCGTTTCATCGACAAAAAACGACAGTTTTGAAGAGAGCAAAACGCCAAAATTTGCCATAGCGATCCATGGAGGCGCAGGAACAATACTCAAAAATCAAATGTCCGATTCCCTAGAAGCGGCCTATATTGAAGTACTATCCAAAGCCGTAAGTACAGGTCACGATATTCTCTCCAAAGGCGGCAGCGCTTTGGATGCCGTTGGTGCAAGCATCAATATCTTGGAAGACAGCCCCCTATTTAATGCAGGCAAAGGGGCCGTTTTTACACATGACCAAACCAATGAGCTCGATGCTTCAATCATGGATGGGGCCACTTTAAATGCCGGCGCAGTAGCCGGGGTAATGCACATCAAAAACCCCATTGATCTGGCCCGATCGGTTATGGATAACAGCCCACACGTATTTATGTATGGACAAGGGGCCGAGGCATTCGCTAAAGATCAAGGTTTTGCCCTGGTAGAACAAGATTACTTTTACACACAGAGTCGCTACGATCATCTCATGCGTGTTAAGGCCGCAGAGGAACAACATTCTTTGCTCTTAGATAAAAAAGCGCCTATGAATAATCTGGCGAATAATCCGGCTGAAATGTTTTTTGACCCGATACTTAAAGCTTCAAAATACGGAACTGTCGGCTGCGTCGCTCTCGATCAAAATGGAAATCTTGCCGCAGGAACCTCAACGGGGGGAATGACCAACAAACAATTTGGCCGAATTGGGGACGCTCCAGTTATTGGGGCGGGCACGTATGCCAATAACCAAAGCTGCGCGGTTTCGGCCACTGGATGGGGGGAGTATTTCATTAGAGGGGTCGTCGCCCATGACATATCGGCCATGATGCAGTACGGTGGTTTTGATTTGGAACAGTCCACCAGCACAGTAATCGATAAAAAAATACCAGAACTCGGTGGCGATGGCGGTGTAATTGCCATGGATAAGCACGGCAATATCTCCATGCGATTTAACACCCCGGGCATGTATCGCGCCCAAATCGACATCAGCGGAGCATTGAAAGTTGGAATTTATAAATCCGACACGTTGTTAACAAAATAAGGGGGTTGTAGGGGTCCAAATATTGTCCTCATTCAGGATTAATCTTACCTTAGCGCTATCAATGTGTAACCGTTAAAAATCAGATCATGAGCAGCGAAAAAGAAGCCAAATTAAAAGCATTAAAACTCACTTTAGATAAATTAGATAAGACCTACGGTAAAGGCGCTGTCATGAAAATGGGCGACTCGGCAGTGGAAGAAGTGGAAGTAATTCCTACCGGCTCATTGGGGCTTGATTTAGCTTTAGGGGTAGGCGGATATCCCAAAGGCAGAGTAATTGAAATTTACGGTCCTGAATCCTCTGGTAAAACCACATTAACCCTTCATGCCATCGCTGAAGCTCAAAAAAAAGGGGGGATTGCCGCATTCATTGATGCGGAGCATGCCTTTGATCGATATTACGCGGAAAAACTGGGGGTCGATATTGAAAATCTAATTATTTCTCAGCCCGACAACGGTGAGCAAGCCCTTGAAATTGCCGATAATCTTATCCGCAGTGGCGCCATTGATATCATCATTATCGATTCCGTCGCGGCGCTTACCCCAAAAAGTGAGATTGAAGGAGAAATGGGCGACAGCAAAATGGGGCTGCATGCCCGTCTCATGTCACAAGCTTTGAGAAAACTTACGGGCTCAATCAGTAAAACCAAATGTACGGTCATTTTCATCAACCAATTGCGCGAAAAAATCGGGGTAATGTTTGGCAACCCTGAAACGACTACGGGAGGTAATGCACTTAAATTTTACGCCTCGATTCGCTTAGATATACGTCGGTCAACACAGCTTAAAGACAACAACAGCGAAGCCGTTGGTAATAAAACGCGCGTCAAAGTCGTTAAGAACAAAGTGGCGCCGCCTTTTAAAACGGCTGAGTTCGACATTATGTATGGGGAAGGCGTGTCAAAAATCGGGGAAATCATTGATCTTGGCGTTGATTACGAGATTATCAAGAAGAGTGGTTCTTGGTTCAGTTATGATGACACAAAGCTAGGACAAGGAAGAGATGCTGTGAAGAACTTGCTGACCGACAATCCAGAATTGATGGAGGAATTGGAAGGTAAAATCACCCAAGCCATAAAAACTCTGGCCTCTTAATTTTTTTGAGCCACGCAACCCCTTTAAAAGAATAGCATCTTACTGTCGTAGAGTCAGATGCGAAATGTGCCATAAGTACCGCCTATGGATATAAAACCAATTCGTATTTGTCTACAGAAGAGCTCATAACAAGGTGTCAAGATAACGATCGACAGGCACAGGAATTATTGTACCGGCAATACAGCTCGGTCCTCTATGGAATGTGCTTAAAGTATGCGCCCAATCAAATGGAAGCCGAGGATAATCTCCAAGATGCGTTCATTACGATTTTTCAGCGCATCGGTCAATATCAAGGCAAAGGGTCTTTTGAAGGATGGATGAAAAGGATCGCCATCAATACAGTATTGCAGAAGTACAGACAAAAACGCCTGTACGATTTGCCTGCTGATGATTTGATTGAGGAAAAATTGGACGAGGACCTCGATGATGGTTCTGTAGCCTTACCCTTGCCCTTCTTATTGAGTATCATTCAAGAACTGCCAGAGCGTTATCGCTTGGTTTTTAATTTGTATGTGTTGGATGGACACACACATAAAGAAATAGCTGAACTTTTAGGGATCAGCGACGGAACATCAAAATCGAATTTAGCCAGAGCGCGACAACTCTTGCAACAAAAAATAAATGCCTTTAAAAAGGCGAATGACCGTTAAGTCGCGATGAAACAAAATTGGGAAAAACAAATAAAAAGCAGTCTCGGTGACTTTCAAAAGTTGCCAGAACGAGATTTGTGGCCCGGAATAGAGCGTAAATTGAATAAGGACAATAAAAAACGTCCATTAATCATTCCTCTTTTTTGGAAAACTGGAGCAATTGTCGCCACCGCTGCCTCCTTGGCGTTAATTATCCTTTTGAATCCCACTCAGGAATTTCGGGATAATTCTTTGTCGCAAATCGATCAAAACACTCAAAACTCAGAGCAACGATCATCGACGGTCATTGAGGCCAATGAGCCCAATAACGCTGATGAGTCACTAGTTGTTACCCCTTGGGAGCCCTCTACAACGCATCCCGATGACCATAATTCTGCCGAAATTCCTGAGTGGGATTCAAATGAAATCACTTTGGCGGCAGTCTCTCAATCAAATAATGGAAATAATTTAATTGCTTCAAATAGTCCAAACTCTGCCGCTGCAGCCCAGAAGAAGACCGTCGCTATGTCGGGCAACAACAAGAACCTTGCAGAACAAATTCATTTAATAGAACCCCCAAAGGTTTTAACCAATACGGCGGTGAGCTCAGTGGTCACAGTTGACCCGTCTAAAGTCGAGGCCTCAAATAGTGATGAAACAGAAGAGGACAGCACTGCGGCCCCTGAAGTTGTTAATGCCCTAACGGGTCCCGTAACCAGTCTTGTTGCGCAAGAGGATCTCGAAGAAATTATAATAAATGATTCCCAAGATAAGGCTTGGTCAATTATGCCCGTGGCAGGGCCTGTTTATTATAACAGTCTGACACAAGGATCTGTTTTTGACCAAAGCTTTTCAGATAACAGTCGCCAAGGAGACATTACGTTTAGCTACGGATTAAGAGTGAATATAGATCTTGATAAGCGTTTAACCCTAAGAACTGGGATTAATAGTGTTGCCATGGGCTATGCCACTCAAGGGATTGAAATTGCCACTGGGCCTGCGGCATTTGGCCTGAGCACTGTGAACTACAGTGACAATCGAAACATCATCAGTGTTTTTGACAAAGGCACACTGCCCGCTAATCCCAATCCTGCCAACCCCTATAGCCAACTCAATTTGAAATCCACCACAGGAGACTTGGCTCTTCGCGCCAATCTTAATTATTTAGAATTCCCTCTTGAGTTGTCTTATGCCTTGATTGATCAACAAGTTAAATTATCTCTAATCAGTGGGGTTTCAGGGCTGATCTTAAACAATAATGAGGTCAGTGTTAACGATGGCCAAAACCGTTATGTTCTCGGAAACTTAAATAACCTCAATCATTTCAGTTTTTCAACCAATATTGGCTTTGGCCTTAGCTATAAAGTTTTTCAAAGGCTAAACCTTCAACTTGAGCCAACGTTTAAATATCAACTCGGCACCTATAGTGACCCTAATGTTGATTTTACGCCTTATCAACTCGTCTTGCTCAGCGGGTTGCAGTTTCAATTTTAATTTAAGCAAGGAGCGCGCTTTCGATCAGTGCTCGAGTCTGGTCTTTCAGGTCTCTCCGGCCATCCAGTCCCAGGCCTTTAGTTTCAATCACTGGGTGACACACGACGCGAAGCGTCCCAGGGCTACCAACAAAAAATGAATAAGGAAAACGACGTTTGTTATCGACAAAAGTCATCGGAGCTATTGGGATTTGGTGTTCCACGGCCAAACGAAACGCTCCATCCTTAAATGGTGCTAAATCAATTTTAGGGTTCGGCACCCCCCCCTCTGGGAAAATACAAATCCCCAAACCCTCTGACAATCTTTTTTGCGCCTGAGCATATACAGATCTGCGTGAAGCAGGATCATTTCTATCTACAAGAATACAGCCACGACGATAAAAAAATCCGAAAATTGGAATTTTAGCGAGCTCTTTTTTGCCGACAAAAACAAAGGGCCGATTGGCGACATACAGCATAAGCATAATGTCAATCATAGAAACATGATTGGCCACGAACATATAGCTCGCTCCCGGAACATATTGAGTACGACGCTCTACCTTTGGCATAAAACCCATGCCAAAAAGCACGAACATCCCCCACCAGCGTGCTCCAGTAAAATAAATTTTATACCAATGCTCGCGAACCGTTCCTAAGAATAGCAAAGGAGAGAATAACGTAATCCCCACCATGACTAAGGTGTAAAACCATACACGGTAAAANNGAATAACACAAAAAAATTACCTTTGTACAAAAGCGGTAAAAATGTCTAGAATTTTAACGGGAATTCAAAGTACGGGAACCCCACACTTGGGGAATATTTTAGGCGCCATTTTACCCGCAATTGAAATGGCCAATGACCCAAAAAACGAATCTTTCCTGTTTATCGCAGACCTGCATTCTTTGACTCAAATCAAAGACGGCGCCACGCTTAAAGACAACACATATAGAACAGCGGCCGCTTGGCTGGCTTTCGGTTTAGACATACAAAAAACTGTATTTTATCGACAAAGTGATGTGCCCCTCGCCACAGAGTTAGCTTGGTATTTGGGGTGTTTCTTCCCTTACCAAAGACTGACTTTAGCCCATAGCTTTAAAGATAAATCTGAGCGCCTGGAAGATGTTAACGCAGGACTTTTTACCTATCCCATGCTGATGGCTGCCGACATTTTGCTCTATGACGCAGAAATAGTTCCCGTGGGCAAGGACCAATTGCAACATATTGAAATGACAAGAGATGTTGCTTCACGAGTGCACGCCAAGATTGGAAAGGAATTATTTGTACTCCCCGAGGCAAAAATTTCTGAAACAACCCAGCTCATCCCTGGAACGGACGGTGAGAAAATGAGTAAATCCAAAAATAATGTGATCGATATTTTCTTGCCTGAAAAGGCGCTGAGAAAACAAATCATGGGTATTGCCACGGACAGCACTCCGCTCGAAGCCCCCAAAGACACCGAATCCTGTAACGTTTTTGCTTTATACCGCCTCTTGGCCCAGCCAAATCAAATAGAAGCGATGGCTCAAAATTATGCACAAGGTGGTTATGGCTATGGGCACGCCAAACAAGCCCTATTTGAACTGATCGTTGATAAATTTGGCCTTCAGAGAGAAGCGTTTACTCAATTGGTTTACGACACCAAACAATTAGACGAACTCTTAGCCATTGGGGCAGCAAAGGCGCAAAAAGTAGCAAGTGCGGTTATGGGTCGAGTGCGCGCGCACCTCGGTTACTAAGCAAACAACAGCCTGATTGGGTCAACAAAAGTCCTGAAATCTCTAGATTTAGCAAGGCTGCTTGGAGCATACCAGCATTTAAATTCAAACTGCGCGATAATTCATCTTTGTGGATATAGGGCTGGTCATTAACCATTTTTAAAATGCTGCGTTGTGTAGGGTCAATATCTACTACTGTTTCCTGATTTGATCCAGTCTTTTTCCACCCCATAATCCGCACAATATCTGCAGTTTCTGTCACCATATGAGCTTGGTGGTTTTTAATCAATTCATTACACCCTGCAAAAGCGCTTTGATTCGGACTCCCCGGTACGGCAAAAACTTCTCGATGATACTCATTGGCAAATTGAGCTGTAATTAAGCTTCCTCCCTTGACTCCCGATTCTATCACCAAGGTCACCTGACTCAATCCTGCAATAATTCGATTGCGCTGCAAAAAATTACTGGGATGAAATTCTGAGTCTGACCAAAACTCCGTGATTAAGGCCCCTTGCTTTTCAATCTCTTTTGCAAGAGTATAATGTTCTTTCGGGTAAATTTGATCCAACCCATGGGCCAGACAAGCTACCGTTGTCAAGCCTAAATCTAAAGCCGTCTCATGAGCACAATTATCGATGCCCTTGGCCAAACCCGAGACAATTACTGGATTTAACGGCGCCAATTCTTGAATTAACGAACGACAAAAGTCCCGGCCAAACGCCGTGGCACGACGGGTTCCTACTACACTCACCCAGTATTGTGCTTTAGGCAATGCTCCTTGTACCATAAGGGCTAAAGGGGCATCAGGACACTGGCCAAGTAAATTCGGGAAATGCGCCTGATCAAACGGCAACAACTCGATGCCATTTCGGCGCATAAATTCATGCTCGCGATGTGCATTTTCGCGGCACTCGGCAGACTCGAAAAAACGCTTTAATTGGTTTCTGAATGACGATAGTTTGGCATTAGCCGATAAGGCCTCTGGCTTATTGTCCCATTCAAAAATACCATCCAATCCTCCAAAACATTGAATTAGAGCCTTCGCAGATCGAATCCCAATGCCTTTGGTCCGATGAATAGCGTACAGCTGTTGGAGCACTTTGAGCTCTTCCATAGGTCGATTCCGATAACATTCAGGGGAGATTTTCTAAATAGATAACTTTAATTGTTCAAAATTATTACGCTCAGGGGTTGATTGCCGCGGAAAAAAAAATTAAGTTTGTTTAGATGGAAGTTTTCAAGCACATAAAGCATTTACTGTATCGTTATGAGTGCGTGATATTGCCCGGTTTTGGGGCCTTTATCACACGCAGTCACAGCGCTGTAATTCAGCCTGATGGCCTTTTGGTTCCGCCAGGAAAAACAGTGTTTTTCAATAGACAATTACAAACGAATGACGGCCTTTTAGCCCATCACTTGGCCCATGCAGAAGGGATAACGTACGCGCTTGCTTTAGAAAAAATCCGACTCTTTAGCGCTCGTTTGTTAGAAGGTTTAAATCAAGGTTCAATTATTGATTGTGCCCCGCTCGGACATTTTGAGGTCAAAGAGAATGGGTTACTCCGCTTTGAGGCCGCGAACCAAATGAATTTGGCCACCAAATCGTTTGGATTAACTTCCGTATTAACCCACCCTATTGACCGGTCTGAGTCCGACACACCGATTATTCCAATCCATCGTGCTAAATCAGGGGCGCAAAGTTTATGGCGCTACGCTGCCATCGGTTTGATTGCGCTCAGCCTTGGAGGCTACGGAGCAACTTATCGCTACAATCAATCGGTAATGGCTTATAATCAAAACCTTGAGGCCCAAGCCCAGGATTACGTTCAGGAGCAAATTCAGCAAGCTACCTTTACGCCAAATATTGACCCGGCGATCATTTCTGTAACCATAGAGTCCCCTCAAGGACCCTATCACCTGGTCGCAGGAGCCTTTCGAATTGAGGAGAACGCCCTACGAAAAGTCGCTCAGCTTCTAAAAAAAGGACACGAGGCCAGAATTATTGGTCAAAACAAATACGGGTTGCATCAAGTGGTTTTTTCCTCTTATGCAGACCGCGCTCAAGCTTTAAACGCCTTATCGCAGATTCGTGCCAAAGAAAATAAAGAAGCTTGGCTGCTAGTGCAGTAAGGCCCTAAACCCCATATATTATGACCCCTAGAACCCCATCAGAGTCCAGAACGACGTTGACTGACTTGGTATTGCCCAGTGAAACCAATCCCATTGGCAATATGTTTGGGGGAGAACTTTTAGCACGGATGGACCGCGCGGCAAGTATTGCCGCGCGGCGACACAGCAGACAAATTGTGGTTACAGTATCCGTAAACCACGTAGCCTTTAACAAAATGATTCCTTTAGGCAGTGTTGTAACGGTTGAAGCATCTATTTCTAGAGCATTTAAAACCTCAATGGAGGTTTATATGGATGTTTGGCTCGAAGATCGACAAAGTGGTGAGCGGACCAAAGCCAACGAAGCCATTTTCACCTTTGTTGCTGTAGATGAGCAAGGTCAGCCTGTTCAAGTTCCCGAAATCACTCCGGAAACTCCTTTAGAAAAAGAACGTTATGCCGCCGCATTGCGCCGCAGACAACTCAGTCTTGTTCTGGCGGGAAAACTAAAAGCTCATGATGCCACTGAATTAAAGGCTATTTTTGAACAATAATACCCCTGAATTATGCTCCATGACCTTCAACAAAGCTATGGGGGGCTTTTTGAAAAGGCCCTGATTGAAGAAATCAACCAAGTCGGCACTTTTAGAGAAGTGCCCGAAGGATTTTTATTAATCGATTTCGGGCAATACATCAGGTCTATGCCTTTGTTGATCTCTGGGGTGATAAAAGTCTCTAGGGAGGATCCTCAGGGCAATGAATTATTGCTTTATTTTCTGGAAGAAGGAGATACCTGTGCCATGACGTTGAACTGTTGTTTAGGACAAACCCAAAGTGAAATTCGCGCGGTGGCCGAGCGGGACACCAAACTGATTATGGTTCCGATTCAAAAAATGGAAGAATGGACCGGAAAATACCGTTCGTGGAGAAATTTCGTTTTCGAAAGTTACCACAATCGTTTAATGGAGATGCTCGAAAGTATTGATTCCATTGCCTTTTTAAGGATGGATGAGCGCCTAATCAAATACCTAAAAGAAAAAGTCGCAGTCAATCATAGCGCCATTCTTCACACCACCCATAAAGAGATTGCTCATGACTTGCATACTTCTCGGGTCGTAATTTCTCGCTTGCTAAAAACTTTGGAAAATAACGGGGCAATTAAACTCCATCGAAACAATATCGAAGTCCTCGAAACGGATCAAAATTAATTCCGTGTAACTTGGGTTACCCAACCATCCAAACAGAGCCCGTATCTTTGCCCCCATACAAAAAAGATTATGGAAATTCATTTGATTCTAGGATACTTCGGCGCAATACTTATCGGTGTTGTCCTTGGGCTTATTGGCGGTGGCGGTTCAATATTGACGCTCCCTGTACTGGTTTATTTATTCGGTATTGAGCCCGTGATTGCAACGGCTTACTCACTCTTTATTGTTGGTGTCGCCGCAGTTGCTGGGACCCTAAAAAACATGAGTCAGAAATTAGTCGACTTCAAAACCGCACTCATTTTCGCGCTACCGGCGTTTATTGCAGTTTACCTCACTAGAAGGTATCTCGTTCCCTCTTTGCCTGATCCATTATTATCCCTCGGTGATTTCGGTCTTACCAAAGATGTTGGGATTATGGTGTTTTTCGCAATAATCATGGTCCTTGCTTCTGTCTCTATGATTCGAGACCGACGTAAAGAAGCTCATGCTAACTCCGAAAATAACGAACCTCAATACAACTACCCCCTAATTGTATTAGAAGGGTTTGTCGTTGGGGTGCTTACTGGTATTGTAGGGGCCGGTGGTGGGTTTTTAATTATCCCAGCATTAGTTCTTCTGGCAAAATTGCCTATGAAAAAAGCGGTAGCGACCTCTTTATTAATCATTGCCATCAAATCACTTATTGGGTTTATTGGGGACATTCAAGTCATTGAAATTGACTGGATGTTTTTATCGGTTTTTGCCCTGCTCTCTGTCGTTGGTATATTTATAGGCGTGCGATTAAATCAAATTGTTCCTGGCCAAAAATTAAAAAAAGGGTTTGGGTGGTTTGTCCTGGTTATGGGTGTATTTATTGTGTTGAGAGAGTTACTCTGATGGTCTTTGAGTCGAATAAATGCAAAGTCTGTATAAAGGGCTAAACCGAAAATTAAACTGTAACTTGTGTTACTTAACAATTGAAAATCAGTGCTTAATTTAGCGAAGTAAATAAAGACTAAGTGGCCAACAGGCTCAAAATAAAATAAATCTTTTATGAAAATCGAGCAAATTTATACTGGATGTCTAGCGCAAGGCGCTTATTACATCGAAAGTAATGGAGAGGTTGCGATTATTGATCCTCTTCGTGAGGTACAACCTTATATGGATCGCGCGGCTAAATCAGGCGCCACCATCAAATATGTCTTTGAAACCCATTTTCATGCAGACTTTGTGAGTGGTCACGTAACCCTTTCTAAAGAAACTGGTGCCCCTATTATTTACGGTCCAGGCGCAGAGACTTCATTTGATGCAATTATTGCCGAAGACGGTCAAGTGTTTACTTTGGGTGATGTGCGTATCGTCGCCATGCATACTCCAGGACATACTATGGAGAGTACCACCTATTTATTACGTGATGCTCAAGGTAAGGATCACGCTATTTTCAGCGGTGACACTTTATTCCTAGGAGATGTTGGTCGTCCAGATTTAGCACAAAAAGCCGCCCATATGACTCAGGAAGATCTTGCAGGACTGCTTTTTGATAGCTTGCGCGAAAAAATCATGCCCTTGGCTGATGAGGTTATCGTTTACCCCGCTCATGGGGCAGGTTCTGCTTGTGGTAAAAACATGA